>PXAS01000187.1 GCA_003565815.1 PVC group bacterium | reverse complement strand
TTCCATGGGCTGGGGGTCGGCGCAGATGTGCAAAATATTCATATAAATGGGTTCTCCTGAATGGGGTTCGTGCCTATGTCGGTCACAAACGCTTTAGTGGGAAACCCGCGCACTGGCAATCATCTTTCTTTTTTTTGTGCGTTCGGGTGGAAATGGCAAAGGCGTTTGGGGGGAAGCGAAGGCGGTTTCAAAACAGAAAATGTCTCACGGATTCAGGGAACGGGAAACCTTCCCCCGTCAGGAGTGGTGACGGGTCAGCCGCGCTGACGGGGGAAGTGGGGGGGAAGTGCTTGGGTTCGTTCAGAACCCGCCCATCATCATGCCCATGACGCCGGCGAGGACGTTTTGCATGTCTTCGGGGGTTTCGGCCGCCAGCATTTGGTCCAGCACGCCGTTGACCATGTTGATCCCCATCATGATCTGTTGTTTTTCCCCGGGGGGGATTTGTCCGATTTCCTGAAGGCCCTCGCGGAACTCCCGAATCATTTCCGGCCATTCTTCGGCCAAATCCTTGGGAATCCATTTTCCTTCCACCCGGACGAATTCGACTTCCGCGTCGTGATCGCCGTCACCGGTGATGCGGACCACGGCTTCATCGCCCTCTTCGGAAATCAATTCGGCCTTCATGTTGGCCATTTCGGACTGCGCATCCTTGACATCCGAAAGGCCGGGAATTTCCATGGAGCCTTCGACTTCCATTTTGGCCGCTTCGTTCATCAAACTGTTTCCGGTGGTGGAGAGGATGCGTCCCAGATCCGCGGTTTTCAGTTTGTCGAGATCCATGAGGTCGCTACTTTTCAAGATCCCGAGGATGTTCACGAGGTGGTCATAGTTTTCCTCGAGTTCGGCTTTTCCCGGCATTTGCGCGAGTATTTCATTTTGCAGAATGAGATTCTTTTTGGTGCGCAACACTTCCTCGACCTTTTGAAAGGTTCCGGTGCCCGCATTCCAGAGTTGGGCATCCATTTTTTCGGCAAATTCATGCAAAATGCCATTGGCGTCCGCCTGATAGCTTTCGGGCAGAAAATGCCAGGCGCCGTGGAGGTCATTGCTTTCGATGGCGGAGGTCAGGTTGTGGAAGGCCGCGTCGGCGGTCGCGGCGGGTGCGGGGGCTTTTTGGCTGCCGCAACCGGCGGTGATCAGTGCAAAGGCCAGGAGGGCCAAGGGGGTGGCGTGTATGTTTTTCATGTGAAATGATCCTTGTTCAAGTGTTTCTATCGTTCTCCAAGACGGGTTTCTCATCCCAAAAAGGGGCAAAATGTCAATTTGAAACTTCAGTTGTTTCAGGACGAACCTTCGCGTGCCGCCACCTGGCGGAGGGCTTCGAAGAGAGAGATGCCGACGGAGGTGCCGAGATTGTAGCTGCGGACGGCCTCGCCGCGCATGGGGATGGAGAGAAGTTGGTCGCCCGCGTTCGCGAGTTGCGGGTCGGACAGGCCCCGGGTTTCCGGGCCGAAGACCAGCCAGTCGCCGGCTTGGAAGCGGGCGTCATAGATGGACCGGGTGGCTTTTTTGGAAAACCACCAGACGCGGTCCGGCGGCGCGGGTTGCAGGCAGTCCTCCAGATGGGGATGCACATGCAGGTCCACGTGGGGCCAGTAATCGAGCCCGGCCCGTTTCACGTGTTTGTCGTCGAGGGAAAATCCCAGGGGTTCGACGAGGTGGAGGCGGGTGCCGGTGCCCGCGCAGGTGCGGGCGATGTTCCCGGTATTGGGCGGGATCTCGGGTTCGACGAGAACGATGTGAAACGCGGGGTCGGGCCAGTGGAAGTTTATCATTCGCCCATGCCGACGGTGACATGTTTGATGCCCGCGGCGGCGGCCGCGTTCATCACGTCGATGACGCGCTGGTGGGAGGTGGCGTTGTCGGCCTGAATGGTGATCATGGCTTTGTTGTTGGCGGCCTCGGAAGCGCGTTTGTAGCGGGCCAGCATTTCCACCAACTCCGGGATGTAGCGGTCGCCGTCGTCTTCGAAGAGGAAATTGTTCAAGTTGACCCCCCCCTCGGCGCCGATTTCGATGATCTGTTCGTCGGGCATGCTCAGGGAGGTGGACTGGGCGATGCTGCCGGGCAGGCTGATGCCCAGATCGGCTTCGGGGCTGCGGAGGGTGCTGGTGACGATGAAGTAGATCAGGAGCAGAAAGACCACGTCAATCAAGGGCCCGATTTGCAGGCCCTCGTCGGCATTTTCCAGTTCTTCTTTGATGTCCATGGGCTTAATCCAGGAGTTCGTGGGTTGCGAAGATGATGTCGGAGATGCCGGAGTCGGCGCCCATGCGCATGACCTTGCGCACTTCGCCGTGATCCATGTCCGCGGGTGCGCGGATCACCAGTCGCAAACGGTCCTCTCCCCCGCGGGTCGCGAGGAAGGCTTCGTTGCGTTCGGCGGCAATGGTGGCGATGTCTTCCAGGTCCATGGCGCTGGCGCCCAACATATGGACGATTTCGCCTTCGGCGTCGCCATGGACAATGGAGACGACAATACGGTCGGAGCGATCCTCCGGCACATTGGCGGTACTGGCTTTGGGAATTTCCAGGGGGAAATACTCCTCGGACTGCAGGTGCGAGGAGACCATGAAAAACACCAGCAACAGGAAGACCATGTCGATCATGGGGGCCATGTCGACTTCTTCGTCCCTGGGGTTGTGGGGAAGGGAAAGGGCCATGGGTTACTCCTCGAAATCTTCTTCGTCGTCCATGTGGTCGCTGGGAATGTAGGTCACGGCGCCGGTTTCCAGGGCGTTGAGCAAGCGACCGATTTCCGCATTGATGAAGGAAAGGGTTTCCATGAAGTTGTTCTTGAAAAAGAAGTAGAAGAGCATCGCGGGGATGGCGATGATGAGTCCCGAGGCGGTGGTGACCAGAGCTTCGGAAATATTCGCGGCCATGGCTTCGGCATTGGATCCCGCCCCCAGGGAGAGGCCTTGGAAGGCTTTGATCATCCCGCTCACCGTCCCGAGCAGTCCCACCATGGGCGAGACGGCGCCGATGTTGGAGAGGTAATTGACGGGTTTGATGAGGTTGGAGATTTGCGCCTGTCCGGTTTGGTCGATCCCCTGCTGGATGTTGGCGGGCAGAATTTCGTCGGTGGTGATGCGGGCCAGACCGCCTTCGAGAATGTTGGTGAATAGGCAGGGGTTGGCGGCGCAGGTCTGCAGGGCTCCGTCAATGTCCCGCCGGGCGAGTTGCTGGAGGAGGCCGGGTAATAAATCGTCCCGGGTAAGTTTTTTCTTTTGCAACATCATGAAATTGTTCACGATGAGGCCCACGCAGGCGAGGGAGAGGACCGCGAGGGGAATCATCCAGATGCCGCCCATCAAAATCACATCGATGAGTTTGGTCTCTCCCTGTTCCTGTCCCGGGCCGGGCGCGGGCGCGGTTGCGGCGGGGGCATCCGCCTCCGCGGCTTCTTGGGCATGAATGCCCATGGGCAGGGTGACCAGAAACATCAGCATGGCGCAGACAATGAGAAAATAGGAACCTTTCGAGATTCCGGTGGTGGGTTTCAAGCATTTCATATTCGGGGGTGCTCCTCGGTTGGGCTTTTGGGTTGACAGCATGGGGTTTAGTTCAAATCGAGTTCTTCCAGCCGTTGGCGGGCGGCTTCTTCCCGCAATTTTCTTTGCCGTTCGCGATAATCGATGGCGGCATCGTCCACTTGGCGTTCGTCTTCGCGGAATTCACCGAATTCCGTCAATGTGATTTCCAGGGCCTCGGCATCCTCTTTGAGGTTGATCATCCGGGCCTCGGCCTGTGTGGCCCAAGTGGAATCGGGGACCACGATCATGATTTCCTGGCAAATTTGATTGGCGACCACCAGATTGGTGCGGCTGTGGTGGTATTGGGCGGTCAGGTAGAGGGCTTCCCCGACCCAAGCGGGTTCCATGGGGGCTTCGGTGATGATGCGGGCCAGGGGGACGTACGCGGTTTCCCAGTCATCCTCCGCCAGGGCCACTTGTGCCCTGGCGTACCAGATGGCGGGCGCGTGCGGATCCAGCAGGGAGGGTTCCGGCAAGGCTTCGAGGCGCTCTTCGATGCCTTCGAGTTCGCCCAATTTGATGGTCGAGAGGGTGGCAAAGACATCGGCGGTTTTCCGGACGGGCCCCTGGCGGGTATGTCGGGCCACTTCTCCGGCGGCCGCTCGAACGACGGCATGGTGTCCGGCGTGATAGAGGGAGCGAATGAAAATTTCCACCAATTCGTTGGTGTTGGCTTCCAAGTCGGTGAACGCGAAATAGGGGTTGATGCGTCCGCGCATGGCATCGAGGACCTCTTCGAAATTTCCGCTGTAATAATTTTGCGTGATCGCGTCCGCGTCCATGTCCGACAAGGTGAAATGCAGGCGTTGAATCTGGTTGACGGGTTGGGTGAAGATGCCCTCGCGATCCTTGCGTTCCATTTGAATGTTGGAGGTTCCGGCGGCCCGGGGACGGATGGTGACCTCCAGAATTTCCCCGGTTTCCAGGAGCAAACGGGCCTCGAACTGGGCCTGATCGGTTGGGCGGCCCTGACGGCGTCCGCTTTGTTGTGCGGGACTCATGCCCCCCGGACCCAGCAGGAGGACGGGCAGCAGGACTCTGGCAAGTAGGCGGGGGTAGATTTTTTGGGGTGTCTTCATTATAATCTCAGCATCATGGCGCGCGCTTCCTGCGCGGCGGGTTGTTGGGCGATGGTCCGGTTCCCCAGCATTTCTTCCAGGGTGGTGCGGGCCTCGTTGACGCGTCCGAGTTGGTTCAGCATTTCCGCGCTACGCAAGTAGGCAATGGCCGCTTCCCGGGGATAACCGATGTACATGACGTACACGCGCTGGAAAAAACCGAAAGCCTCCTCGAGGTTGCCTGCGGCGGCGTGGGTTTCGCCGATGTTCAGCAAAGCGCGCGGCCAGAGCACGCCGCGCCAGTCCTTGACGGACAGGATCAGGGAGAACATTTCAATGGCATCTTCGGTTTCTCCCTGCAGGCGATGGATTTCCCCGAGGCGCATATAGGCTTCTGCGGCCTGGGGGAGGGTGGGGTAGCGGTCGGTGATGGACCGTAACAGGTCAATGGCTTCCACATAGCTTTCGCGCTCGATCCGGTTTTCGGAAAGCCCCACCAGGGCATCGAGAATCAAGTCGGAGTCTTCGAATTCACTCAAAAAGTGTTCGTAGACACTGGCGGTGAAGTCGCTGTTTTCGCTTTCTTCGCCGAGGCGGCCCATGATCATCAGGGTGAAAGGCGAGGCTTCCGGGATTAATTCGGGTTCCAAGAGGCGTTCGCGAAGATGCGCCTTGAGGGTTTCGTTGGCGGTGACCTCGTGTTGGAGGGACTCCAAACGCAGGAGCAGGGTTTCCTTTTGCTCCTGCTGTGCCCGGGCCATTTCCTGGTTCAACCGTTCCCGCATGTCCAGGGCCAGGGGCGAATCCGCATGGACTTGATCCAGTTCGTGGATCAGATCCCGGAGAATGAAGTCCAGGCCATAGGCGCGGATTTCGTTGCCGTAATTGACGACGGCATCGAAAAAGATTTCCAGGGCTTCCCGTTCCTTGCCCAATTGCCGGTAGGCGTTCCCTCGCCAATAGGCGGCTTCCGTGTAATTCACGTCCTCGTGGGGGAAACGCGCCTCATAGGCGTCAAAGAGGTCGATGATGTCCTGCCAACGGCTTTCCAGTTCGAAGGTGCGGGCCTGCTGGAAGGTGCCGTAATCGATTTGCACGGTGTTGACGCCGGTGTCCACGGCGGTGGCATATCTTTCCAGGGCTTCGTCCAGTTGCCCCCAACTTGCGAGAATGTCGCCGATCATGGCGTGGGCTTCTGAGGCCAGATGGGAGGTGGGATATTCGGCGAGGAAGGCTTCGAAGGTTTGTTGGGCGGTGTCAAAATCCCCGAGACCGTATTCCGCGACCGCCTGCCGATAAAATCCGTCTTCCCGGAGGGGACCGCCAACGGCGGCCTGGACGAGTTCGCGGAATTCATCCCGGGCTTCGGCGTAATTCTGCAGAAACAAATGCGCGAGGGCGTGCCAGTACATGGCGTTGAAAATAATGGGGCTGCGGCTGTGCTCGCTTTTGATGCGGGCGAAGCTCTCGAGCGCCTCTCTGAGTTGGCTCTGCTGGAATTCCGCGTAGCCTTTGAAATAGAGCATGTTATCGGCGGAGGTATGTTGGGGGTTGCCGTCGAGACCGATGTCCACCATTTCCACGGTTTCGAACCAGCGCTCCAAATTGACCAGCAACCCGGAGGCGTGCATGGTGACGTCGTCCCAGTACTCGCCGCCGGGATAGGCTTCGATGTATTGTCTGGCGATTTCAATGGCCCGATAGGGGTCTTCCGCTGAAAACGCGGCCATGTAGGCGGAATACATGGCCCGTTCGGCGAGTTCATGTTCGGGGGCCAGTTCATAAATGGAAAGGTAGAGCAGGATGGCTTCTTCGAAGCGTCTCAAGCCATAATAGACGTCTCCGAGGCGGGTGCGGAGTTCGAGATCGTAATCGGGGAACACGTTCAAATCGGCCTGGGTGCCTTCGATTTCCTCGATCATTCGCTCCAGGTTTCTAAGGCGACGGCGGTCATGTTCCAGACCGGAATCACGGCGAACGATTCGATCACGTTCCCGGCTCAGGTCGTGCAGTTGCCGGTTGGCATGTTCCTGGAGATGCGAATACGGCACCACCATGCGATAGAGCAGCAGGGCCAAGTCCTGACGGCGGTCCCGGAGAAACCTGTCGCCTTCTTCCAACAGCAACAAATTCAGGGCAATGTCGAATTTGGCGTCGGAGCGGTGAATATAGGGCATGACCCGGTACAGGTCATGGAAGCGTTGTAGCCGCACCAGGCAGACGGAGAGCTGGGCCACGGCGGCGTTGCGGGTCCGCTGGTCGGGTCCGTTGCGGAAAAGCCAGTGAAGATGCGGCATGGCCTCTTCCCACATTTCCATTTGAAAAAACGCCTCGCCCAAGAGTTGCCTGGCCATGGTCATTTCCCCGCCCATGAGCATGCGGGATTGCAGGGCGGGGGTCACCCATTGGACAATGTCCTGCCATCTTTCCTGGAACAACAGCGCTTCGCCGAGCAAAACCCTGGCTTTGATGACATTGGGGTGATTGGGGAACTGGCGGATGAAATCCATGAAGCTGGTTTGCGCGTCCCCGTACTGTTGCAATTCCAAATGGCTGAGTCCTTTCATATAGATGGCGCTGCCCAACGCGATACGAAAGCTGGGATCCTCCTGTATCAGGCTCCGAAGCACGGGGATGGTTTCATTCAGGGTTCGCAGGGCTTCTTCAAACTCTTGGGTCGCCATCCGCGCGGGGACTTCACGGAATTCCCGCATGACCCGCATGACTTCCGGCGGCGGGAGCGATATTTGGCCCCTGACCCCGGTGGCCATGCCCAGGGCCATGGCCAAGCATGCGATGCGTTTCAAATGCGGGAATATGCGTGTGGTCACCATTTAGATTTCCATTCGGGTTAAGAGATCGTTTCGATACAGGAGGTTTATGGCCTCAACATCCATGCCGTGTCCAGCCTTGAATGAGGAAATCTTGCCTAAAAAATGTCCGCGGTCGATGAGGGCCACGGCCGCGAGCAGGTCCAAAATGGCCCGGTGCCACACCGCCTCCAGGGATTTTCCGTTGTGCATCAAACCGGCCTCGTTGTGATATTTGTGCTTGCCGGCGATGAGCACGTTTTTGTTGGTGTAGCCCAGATTTCGCACGTCCGCGAACATTTTTCCGAGCGTTTGGCAATAGAGTTTTTTCTTTGCGGTGGTATTGGTGCGGGCCTGGGCGCCGTGCCGGAACGTTTCCCGGTTGATGGTGGTGAGAATGCGCTGGGTGCCGATGGCGTTGGGGAAATCCACCGCACAGTCCAGATCCAGGGCGGGACGGGCGGGGTCGGCCGGTTCGAACACCAGCAACTTTCCGTCCGGGGCGGTCATGTGCACGGGTTCTTTCACGGTCACGTACTTCACCGGGTAGCTGGACTCCACGCTGCCGGCGGATTCCAAGGCCTCCAGCAGCGGCATGCTGCCGACATCAAAGAGGGGCGGATCCCCGGAATCGATCTTGATCACCAAATCGTCGATTTCCATGCCCATGCGCAGGGCGATGATGTGTTCGACCAGGCGGATGTAGTTGTTGGGCGGTCCGCTGCGCAGGACGATGTTGCTGACGATTTGCCCGGTGGTCCAGACGTTGTGGATGCCGACCTCGACCCTCAGGGATTCGGGGATGTCGGTACGGTCGAACCACCAGCCCTCCCGTTCGGTGGGATGAAGTTCGATGGTGCGGATTTCCTTGCCGAGAAAAGTGCCCGGTCCCTTCACGGTCACGGGGGTGGCAATGGTGCTGCGCTTGGTGCGAAGGGGGGCGGGCGTTTCGCCGGAGCGATCTTCGTCCACGGGCAGGGATTGCAGTTTGTCCCAGGCGCGGGCGGCTTCCGGTTGAGATCCAGTCAGTAAGGTTCCAGGTGGGTTGTTGGGCATGGTGATTTCGGGGTTCAGGGGAAATGCGTTCCTCATAACCCTCCGGCCATTGGAACACAACCCTGATTTATTCATAGTTGAGGAAAGTAACCGGAACCGCGCTTTCTGTTAAGCGAAATTTTCAAAGAATCTGGATTGCGCTTCCGGGTCGGGGTCCATAGGGATGGGGTATGAATCCTCAGGAGAGCTTTGCCCATGAAAATTGATCGCGCCGTGATCACCGCCGCAGGCCGGGGCCAACGCGGCATTCCTTTGCAAACCCTCGTGGACCGTGACGGGGTCACCCGCTCCGCCCTGGCGATCATTCTGCGCGAAATCCAGGACGCGGGCATCAAAAAAATCGCGGTGGTGGTGCGGCCCGGAGATGAGGACGCCTATGCGGAGGCGGCCGGTCGGGAATCCGAGGGGCTGACCTTCCTGCCCCAGGAGAATCCGCGCGGGTACGGACACGCCTTGCATTGCGCCCGTGGTTTTTCCGACGGAGCGCCTTTTTTGCATTTGGTCAGCGATCACCTCTACCTCAGCGATGAGACCGAAGGTTGCGCCCGCCAACTGGTGGAAATCGCCCGCGCGGAATCCTGTGCCGTCTCCGCCGTGCAGGCCACCCGCGAGACCACCCTTTCCTTATACGGCGCCGTGGGCGGGGTGCGGGTCCCGGGCCGCGAACGCCTCTATCAAGTGGAGACGGTGCGCGAAAAACCCACCCCCACGCTCGCTGAACAGGAATTGGTGGTGCCCGGCCTCCGCGCCGCCCACTATCTCTGCTTTTTCGGCATGCATGTGCTCACCCCGGCGGTCATGGACGAATTGGAGCGGCTTTTGAACGCGGGGGACAGGCGCGAACCGGTGTCCCTCTCGCCGGCACTGCACGCTCTCGCGGCCCGGGAGAAATATCTCGCGTTTGAAATCAAGGGCAACCGGCAAAACATCGGGATTCCCTACGGGCTTTTTCATGCCCAACTCGCCTTGGCCCTGCGCGGGGTGGACCGCGAGGAGGTGCTGGCGGAAATGGTGAGTCAACTGGCCGCCCGCGAGGGGTTGCGCGCATGAGTGTGGATCGGGTACTGGATCTCATCCGCTCCGAAGACGAAGCCCGCGATCAGGCCCTGGACCACTGTCTCACGGGTCTGGCCGCGGCGGAGCTTTGGGAAATTTGCGAAGCCCTGGATGCCTTTCAGCGGGGGGACGTGAACCTCTACGAACGCGTGCGGGCCTTGTTTTTCCTGCACGCCATCCATCGCTATCATCTGCCCGAAAGCCGGGGCCTGTCCCCGGAAGGGCGCATCCCCTACGAGGGCGTCCGCCTCTTGCACAAACGACGCTTTGAAGAGGCCATCGACGTGTTGATGGAGGCGACCCGCCGACAGGGTCCGTCCGATCCGCTTTGCAGCGCCCTGGCCGCGGCCACCCATCATTTGGCCATACAAACGCTGGCCAATCAGGTCCGGCGCAGCGTCCGCTCCGTGCGGGGCAACCAGTGGATGTTCCGCTTGGGGCATCCCGCCGACCAAACCCTGCGGATCCGCCCCGAGCTGACCCGACCCGACCCACGCGGTCTCTACCCCGTACTCCGCGAGCAAACCCCGGTCCGCATGGACCTCACGCACAGCGGCTGGAGCGACATCTTTTTTCTGGGCATGGATTTCCCCCAAGGCGCCCGGGTCATCAACGTCTCCATTGATTTGGCCGTCCACGGCTCCGGGGCGCGCCCCCGTCCGCCCGTGGAAGCGTATTTGCGGGTGATAGACGAGCCGGTTTTGCGGCTCGCGTCCGTGGACCTGGGCGTCAAAGCGGATTTGACCCGCCTTGCGGAAGTCTATGATTTTGCCCGCGATTATTTGGGGCTGCTCAAAGCCGCCATCATTGCCGCCGGGGTGATTCCACCCGGCATGGAGGGCTCCGGGCATCGGCTGGCGGATCTGTTGGAGCAAATCGCGGGGCCAGGGCGGGGGCTGGAATTGGTCAGTTCCGTCAATGGCATTCCCAAAGGATCGCGGCTGGCGGTGTCCACCAACTTGCTCGCGGCCCTGATTGCGGTCTGCATGCGGGCCACCGGACAAACCGCGTCGACAACGGGACCGCTGACGGAGTCCGAACGGCGCATTGTCGCCTCCCGCGCCATTCTCGGAGAGTGGTTGGGCGGTTCCGGGGGCGGCTGGCAGGACAGCGGCGGCGTTTGGCCCGGCATCAAGCTGATCGAGGGCTGCGAAGCCGCGCCCGGGGATCCCGAACATGGCGTCAGTCGCGGCAGACTTCTGCCGCGTCACCGCATTCTCGACGAAACCGAAGTGCCCGCCGAAACCCGACGCAAACTCGCGGAAAGTCTGATCCTCGTGCATGGCGGCATGGCCCAGAACGTCGGGCCCATCCTGGAAATGGTCACCGAAAAATATCTGCTCCGGGCCCAGCCGGAATGGGAGGAGCGACAGGAGGCGCTCACCTATCTCGAAGAGGTCCTGCAGGCGCTCAAGGAGGGCGATATCCGCCGACTGGGCGACATCACCACCCGCAATTTCACCGGACCGTTGCAGAAAATGATTCCCTGGGCCACCAACCACTATACTGAAACCCTCATCCGGCTGGCGCGGGAACGCTTTGGGGAGAGGTTCTGGGGGTTCTGGATGCTCGGCGGCATGTCCGGAGGCGGCATGGGCTTCATGGTGGACCCGTCCGTGCGCGGCGAGGCCCAGTCGTTTTTGCTGGAGACCATGTTGCGGGTCAAACGCCAATACCAGCACGCCCTCCCTTTCGCCATGGACCCGGTGGTGTACGATTTCGCGATTAACGAGCACGGCACCCGGGCCGAGTGTCTGCTGGGAAGGGAGGCGCTATTGCCGGTGCCCTATTATGGTCAGGTGTTGCCGGAATGGGTGCGCACAGATCCCCGCCTGCATACCCCGGCCCGCCGCGGCGAGTTGGCCCTGCTGGCGGAAGTCAGCCACGCCGACCCCGCCTTCGCCAGCTTGGCCCCGCAACTTTTCACCCAGCTCCTGCCGGGAGATCGGGAGGGGACGGAATCCCGCGAACGCAGCATGAAAACGTTGCTGGAGGAAATCGGTTTCGACCCGCTGCAACAAGAGGAAGTCCGGTCCCGCCTCCTGAGCGGAAAACTGGGGCTCGCCCGCAACCGCTTGCCCGAAACCACCCGCATCGAAGACGTGCCCCCGGATGCCGTGATTGAATCCGCAACCCTGGGCGCCCGCGAGGAAACGCTGGGACTGGAAGCCCTGCGCAAGGGCGAAGTCGCGGTCATCACCCTCGCCGCCGGCACCGGCAGCCGCTGGACGCAGGGCGCGGGAGTGGTCAAAGGCCTGCATCCCTTTTGCCGCCTCGCCGGACGTCACCGTTCCTTTTTGGAGGTACACCTCGCCAAAACCCGCAAAGTGGCCGCCGCCGTCGGCAGTCCGCCCCCGCATGTGTTCACCACCAGTTACTTGACGCACGAGCCCATCCGGGAAACCTTGGCGTCCACGCATAATTATGGATACGAAGGGCCGGTGCTCCTGTCCAAGGGCCAAGCGGTGGGGATTCGCATGATCCCCATGCTGCGCGACCTGAGCTTTGCCTGGGAGGAAATGCCCGGCCAACTCCTCGACGCCCAGGCCCAGAAAATGAAAGAAAGCGGTCAGGCGGCCTTGCGCGAGTGGGCCCGTCAGACCGGGGAGGGCAACGACTACACCGACAACCTGCCCATGCAGTGCCTGCATCCCGTGGGACATTGGTTCGAGGTGCCCGGTCTTTTGCGCAACGGGGTGCTCGCCGATTTGCTCGAACACCGTCCGCAATTGCAATGGCTGATGCTGCACAACATCGATACCACCGGCGCAAATCTCGACCCCCGCCTGTTGGGCCATCACATCCACTCCGGAAAAACCCTGAGTTTCGAAGTTATTTCCCGGCGCATTCAAGACAGCGGCGGCGGACTCGCGCTCGTCGACGGCCACCTGCAATTGCTCGAAGGTCTGGCCGCGCCCCGCGAGGAACTCGACACCGAACTCCGCTTTTACAACACCATGACCACCTGGATTCACCTCGACGGCTTGTTGGCGGTCTTTGGTCTCAAGCGAAACGAATTGCGGGAAACCGCCAAAGTCGCCGCCGCCATTCGCGCCTTGGGGCACCGTTTGCCCACCTACATTACGCTCAAAGACGTGAAAAAACGCTGGGGGCACGGTCAGGAGGATGTGTTTCCCGTGTCACAGTACGAAAAACTCTGGAGCGATATGACCACCCTGCCCGAACTCCCCTGCGGCTTCGTGCGGGTGCCCCGCATGCGGGGCCAGCAACTCAAAGAACCCGCCCAACTCGACGGTTGGGTGCGGGACGGATCCGCCGCCGCCGTGGAAGCGCTTTGTGATTTTGCCACATGAAATGGCACGTCATCACCACCGGAAAACCCTCCTTTCCCTGGTCCAGGGACGGTTGCGACATGTACCTCACCCGACTGCAACGCTTCGCCCCCGTGCGCCTCACGCATCTCAAAAACGGAGCCACCCCGGAGGCCTATCAAAAAGCCTCCGATTCCGCCTATCGCATTGCCCTGGATGAAAAAGGGCAGCGCCTCGACACCATGGGGCTGTACCGACAGCTCACGAACTGGGAAGTCGATGGCCCCAAGGAAATCGCCGTCTGGATCGGCGGCGCGGACGGCTTCGGCTGCGACATCCGCCAACAGGTCGACCTCACCTTGCGCTTGGGCGACTTCACCCTCATGCACGAACTCGCTCTCCTCGTCTGGCTGGAACAACTCTACCGCATCCACACCCTCAAAGCGAACTTGCCGTATCACCGGGATTGACACCACAACATCTTGTATGGTAGTGGAGTCCTTCATATGAAATGCCCCAAGTGTCATGAATTGGATGACAAAGTGATCGACAGCCGGCTGATTCGGGATGGCGAGGTGATTCGCCGCCGCCGACTCTGCCTGAGCTGCGATTATCGTTACACCACCTACGAGGAGGTGGTGCGTTCAGGTCTGCGCGTATTGAAACGCAAGGGAATTACCGAGGATTTCAAGCGCTCGAAAATTCTGGTGGGCATCCAAAAATCCTGTGAAAAGCGCCCGGTGACCCAGGATCAAATCGACGCCACCGTGGATGCGATTGTCAAGGAACTGGAAAGCGAATACGAAAAAGAAGTGCCCAGCATCGAGATTGGCAAAAAAATCATGCGGCATTTGGAGCAGTTGGACGAAGTGGCCTTCGTGCGCTTCGCGAGCGTATATCGTCGGTATCGGGACGTGAATCAGTTTTTGAGTGAAGTGGCCAGTTTGATCGAGCGGGAGTAATCCGATGGTGGCTTTTCTGACCCACGACCCTTTTTTTCGTCGCAACCGCATTCAGGAGATGCTGGCCCGCGCGGAGGTTCCGGGGGAAAGCGCGGATCACCGGGAGGTGGCGCTGATGTTGGAAAGGATTCTCAATGCGGTGGAGCCGGGGGGCGTGGATCTGGATTTGGAAGTGGCGATGGTGTCCGCGCACTTGCAATATTTGGGCGAAAAAGACGCGGCGAATTTGCTGTTGCGCGAAGCGGGACTTCCCGTGGTGTGGTGTCCGGCGCTGACGGAAATGGTTCGTTCGGGGGTATGTTCGGGCGAAATTTGGAAAATGGTGCGCGCGGGGGTCCTCCGCTTTACTGGTCCGGACTGGGGCGGAAAGCGGCCTTGTTGGCGTATAGAGGGTCATGAGGTGGACGCGGCGATTGGCCCTTTGCATGAATTGGGCGAATGTTTGGCTTCCCGTCGTCTGGGGCGGGCGTTGGGGGATCTGGCCACGGGACACGACGGCAATTTGACCTTGCGCATTCACGGGATGAATCCCCGACAGGGCCGCAAATGGGTACGGGTCCTGCGGGAAAACCTCGCCCGGGAGCAGCACCGCCTCGGATGGCATTTCCTGCCGCATGTGTTTTTGGGCTGAACGGTAGGGTTATCGGCAAGGGACTTCCGATTTACGTAGCGCGAACGGTAGGGTTATCGGTTTTCGTCTTCCAGGCCTGAAATCTCTTCGGGGGCCGGGGGGCCGAGGGTGAGCACTTGATGGCGAAACGGACCCGCGAGGCGGATTTCCGGGGAATCGAGTACGCGGGCCGTTTCGATTTGCGCCCGGAGGGCCTCGGTGGCGAAAATCCATTGGTCCATGCGATAGGTGAAGCCGTTGGGATCCCGGTGCGTCCAACTGTCCCCGTGGTCATCCGTCGGAGTGACCCGTTGCAGGCCGGCGTCCCGGATCATGCGCAACATCGGACTGTCGGGATCTTCGCGGCTGTGGAGGGAGAGGAGGATCTGTTGGCCATCGAGGACCAGCGGGCGCAGGGCTTGGGTCAATAATCGGGCCTCGTTGCGCCTGCGTTCGTAAGCCACGGATGGATCGGAAAGCTCGGCATTCCAGATCCAGAGTTCGAGATTGTCGGGGGTTTTGATTTTCACGCCGCCGGCCAGGGGTTGGTGACTTCGTCCGCGCACGGTGAAGCGAAGATTGGAAAGGGATTGGATTTCCAAGGGGGGCGTGGACGTGAGGATGCCGATGCCCGCATACACGGTGGGTCCGTGAATGTAATGGGCATGCGGCATTTCGTGGCCCTTTTCATGCAGGGACTTTTGCAAATGAAGGAAGGCGGTTTCGCTTCCAAGTCCGCGCAAGACCAGGGTGTCGGGGGCGGCGGCGAGGATGCCTTGGAGCAAAGCATCGCGCTCGTCGGCGGGTTTGAGGTTGTCCGGCTGGCCGTTTCGGTCGCGGTCCCGCCATGCATAGTCATGCAGGTGCGCGGCCTGAATCGTGAAGGGCGGCGGGGGGTCGGGGACGGCCCGCGCGTTTCGTCCGCATCCGAGGGGGAACAACACTCCGGGCAAACATGCGACCGTGCAAAAGGCCGTATTGCGCAGCGACCGGACGTGGGACTGCCCGGGAGACTTCGGAGACTTCCCCGGGGGATTATTCCTCGTCTTTGTCGCGTTGACGTTGATAGCCGGCCTCGATTTTATTGGCCACGTCCCTGTAGCCGATATCCACGGCGTAAATTTGCTTGAAGTATTCCAAGGCTTTTTCGAGTTTGCCCTGGGCTTCGAGCACTTCGCCGAGTTCGTAGAGAATGCTCATTTTTTTGTCATCCAGCGAGGGGAGTTCCTCGGCGGCTTTTTGGAGCTGGGTGGCGGCGATGTCGTATTGTTTTTTGGCTTTGAAGCAACTGCCCATGAAGTAGAGGGCGTCGATACGGCGCTGGGGATTGCGTTGGGCCTGCTGGAATTGGCCGATCGCCTTGTCCAGATCGCCGTTTTGGTACAGCAGTTTGCCGTAATCGAATTTGAAGCCCAAGTCGTTGGGATAGCGGGCCACCTTGTCGGCGGCATCCTCCAGCAGAAAGGAGTGCCTTTCGGCCTCTTGGGCCTTCACGCCTTCCTCGTCGCCCTGCTCTTTGAGTACCTTGATGTTGTGGTCGTAAATTTGGACGGTGACATTGGCGATACTGCGCTGGATCATCGGGTCCGCGTGATTCGCCTTTTCGTCGGCTTTGGTGAGGACTTCCAGGGCTTCGTCGAATTGTTCCGCCTTCACCAGGGAATCGGCGAGGGGGCGGTAGAGGTTCAGGTTGTCCGGTTCCTGTTCCAATTTTTGCCGCTGGGTGATGATCATTTTTTCCAGATCGCTGACGGAACGTTGCGAGCGGCCCTCTTGTTCCAAGCCAATGGTTTCGCTTTCATCTTTCAGCTTGCCGCGGAAGTCCCCTTCCTGTTCCCATCCGCCCTTGTTCATGGTGTCCATGGCGGAGGTGTCTTTGATCCATTTGATGACGCGTTGGTCATTGGGGCGAAGGCTTTCAAGTTTTTCGAAGGTTTGCCTGGCGCGATGGGCATCGCCCATGGCGATGTAGAGGTGGCCGAGTTTCTCGAGCAATTTGTCATTTTTCCGGTCCACCTTGAGCGCTTCCGCCAAGGTCACGGCCGCCGCGGAAGGCTGTTTGGCCGCCGTGGCCGCCTCACAATAGAGTTCAAGGAACGCGGGGTTGAGCACATCCAGTTTCAAGAGCGCCTCCGCTTCCACCAAGGCCTTTTCCGGGTCTTTTTTGATGGCCTTTTTCACGGCCATGGTTTTGCCCATCCCCTTGAGGCTGGTGATGGAGTGGTTGGTTTTATGCCCCTGGGCTTCCTGAATCTGCAATTCGCGCAGTTCTTTGCGGACATCGTCCAACTCGGGTTCCAGTTCCAGAACCGTGAGGAACAAATCCACCGCATAGTCCGCATTGTTTTTTTGCATGGCCTCTTGGGCGCGTTTATAGCTTTCGCGAATTCTGGGGCCGGCTTGTTGTATTGTTTTTGACATAAATGCTTACTCCTTGTAGTACCACTTGTAGTTCCTCCAAGGCACTTGGTCAAGCATTCGCATGGTTTCATCGCCGCTCTTTTTGCTTTCACCGGGCGCATTGGCTGCAAAATCCGAGCGGGTGTTCATTTGGAAGGCCCGGTTCGGGGCAACCTCATCCAAGCGGCGACGCAACGCCAAATCCCTTTCATGCACGTCCAATCCCTTTTTTTGCTTTTGCTGACCTTCTGCTGGCTGACCCCGGCGCAGGGTTCCGGCGGACGTCCGCCCCGCGATCCATCGCCTCCGGGAGATCCCGCAACCGCGCGCATCGCGGTGCGGACCTTTGCGCGGACCCAAGGGTTTTCCCGGGTGCGCGAAAGCGAAAAACAATTCCATCTGCAGGGGCAAGTACACACCTTGGTGGTCGACAAGGGCGGACGGCGGGTAGTGCTCAACGACGTGGTCCTGTGGCTCAACCAGGCGGTCAGCGTGGACAACGGACACTGGAGTTTTGCGGCGGTGGACGTTGAAAACACCCTCTTGCCCGTGTTGAAGCCCGTATCCGGGCTGACGGGCCGCGGCGGGCGCGTGGTGGTTTTGGATCCCGGTCATGGCGGGCGGGACAGCGGGGCCGTGGCCGCGAACGGCATCACCGAAAAAGCCGTCTGCCTGGATATTTCCCTGCGGGTTCGCCGTCATTTGGTGGCGGCCGGATATACCGTCTATCTCACCCGGCATCAGGATCAGTACCTCACGCTGGAGGAGCGTCCCCGCCGCGCCAAGGCTTGGAACGCGGATGTATTCGTGAGCATACACGCCAATTCCGGCGGCAATACGGACGCGAACGGCATCGAAACGTTTTTGCTGGCCCTGCCGGGGCAGCGTTCCACCAATGACAACAGCGGCAACGCCCCCTCGCAGTTGGTTTATGAAGGCAACCAATTCAATTCCGCAAACATGACCCTTGCCTACGCCCTGCAAAAATCGATGCTGGAAGCCACGAAAGCCGAAGATCGGGGCGTACGGCGGGCCCGATTCTCGATTTTGCGGAACGCCCCCGCCCCGTCCGCGCTTCTGGAGGTCGGTTTTCTCTCCAATCCCGGCGAAGCCGCCAAGCTCGCCACCGCCGCCCACCGGGAGCGTCTGGCCCACGCCATCGCGCGGGGCATCGACAATTATTTCACCGAAGTCCGCCGTGCGGAACTTCTCGTTTCCCCCCAATCCTCTCCCCAAGCCTCCCCCAGACCTTAACCTTAACCTTTTTTTGAAGAGATTCCCATGATCCAAGCCAAAATCGTTGGCGCCGGCGGGTACGGCGGCGTCGGCCTCATCGAATTTCTCCTCCGCCATCCCGAAGTCAACATCGCCTGCCTGGTGGCCAAGGACGACGTCAACATTCCCATCACGCAAATCTATCCCCACCTGACCGGGCATATGGATCAAACGGTTCTGTCCCCGGATGATCCCCGCGCACAGGGGGACTTCGACGTGGTTTTTTTCTCCACGCCCGACAAAGTCGGCATGCGGCTCGCCGCCGCCGAACGCGCCAAGGGCGCGAAACTGATCGATTTCAGCGGGGATTTCCGGTTTCCCAACGAAAAGGATTACGCCGAATACGCCCGGCGCATCAATCTCGACCCCGTCCACGCCGCCCCCGAACTCCTGCCCGAATCCGTCTACGGGCTCCCGGAGTTGGGTCTGTCGTCGTACAATGACGCCAACATCGTTGGCAATCCCGGATGCTTTGCCGTCAGCGTCCTGTTGGGCTTCGCCCCCGCCCTGCATGCCGGGATCGTGGACCCCGCCCACCTGATCGCGGATTGCAAAACCGCCGTTTCCGGCGCCGGCAAAAAACCGAACCCCCTTTTCCATTTTCCCGCCCGCCACGACCATATGAACGCCTATCGGCTCACCGGACACCAACACGTCTGCGAAGTGGAACAGAACCTTTCCCGCATTTCCGGTAAAAACGCCATGCTCACCTTCACCGCCCAGGTTGTGCCCACCACCCGCGGGATCCTCTCCTGCCTGTACGGACGGCTGGACGCGGGCATTTCCAGGGAAAGTCTGGTCGAGCGCTACCGCGAATATTATGCGGAGGCGCCCTTCGTGCACGTATTCGACCGCTCCGCCGCCACCGGACTCGGGACCGCCCACGTGCGCGGCAGCAACGCCTGCCACCTGATTGTCGATGCCGACGAACGCACCGGCACCCTCCGCGTCATCAGCCACATCGACAACCTGGTCAAAGGGCAGGCCGGGAGCGCCGTGCAAAACATGAACCTTTTGTTCGGGTTTCCCGAAACCATGGGACTGGATTTGCCCGGCGCCTATCCATGATCCCCTCCGTCGGCGTTCGCGAACTGGCCGCCTTCGCCGGTCGCACCGGAGATCTCGGCAGCGATCATTTCAGTCTCCTGCGCGGTGTGGACGGCATGCGCGCCCACCGGCGCATGCAAAGTGACCGCGGCCCCGACTTTCAAGCCGAAGTCTCCCTGCGCACCACCTGGGAAGGCCCCTGCGGACGCTTGGAATTGCAGGGGCGCGCCGACGGGGTCGAGCAAACGCCGGACGGCCCCCTCATCGAAGAAATCAAGACCACCCGCGCTCCCGAAGGCGAAACACCCCTCGATGCGCCCGTCCATCGCCTGCAGGCTTTGGTTTACGCCTGGATGTTGTGGAAAATTGAAGGGGTCTGTCCCCGTTTTCGGGTGCGGTATTTGCCGCCGGAGCGCGGTGACGGTTGGTGTGTGGACTTCAACTTGTCCCCCGAGCAACTGGCGCGCGAAGTGGATGCCGCCGCCACCGTCTACCTGCAATGGTTGCAGGGGCACGATCAGTGGATCGCGCGGCGGAATGCCGGATTGACCTCCCTGGCCTTTCCCCATGACGAAACCCGCCCCGGACAAGAGGAACTCATGGCCGCCGCCGGGCAAGTGCTTCGCCGGGGCGGACGACTGTACGCCGAAGCGCCCACCGGGGTCGGCAAAACGTTCGCCGTGCTCGTGCCCGCCCTCCGCGCCCTTGGGCAAGGCGCCTGCCAAAGCGTCTTTGTCGCCACCTGCCGCAACAGCGGAAAAACCATGTTCACCGACGCCTTGGAAACGCTCATCGGTCAAGGCACGGAAATC
>PXAS01000437.1 GCA_003565815.1 PVC group bacterium | reverse complement strand
CGAACCGGAAGTTGAATTTTACAACGAGTTGTTTTCAGGAAAAGGACGGGTGCGGCAGCCGATGAAGGTTTTGGGGGATGCCTTGGGGGAAATGGGCAGTCCGGAATTACTTCGCCGCCAACAAGCCGCGGAGCGGGCCCTGCTTCGCATGGGCATCACCTTTCAAGTCTATGGAGACGAAGGCCAAGGGGAAAGGGTTTTCCCCTTCGACCTGATTCCCCGGGTGATTACCCATCAAGAATGGGATCAGGTGGAACGCGGCCTCAAACAGCGGATCACCGCTTTGAATTTGTTTGTGGCCGATATCTACGATGGGAAAAAAATCATTAAAGACGGAATCATTCCCGATTCGGTGGTGTATTCCTCGTCCGGTTATTTGCAACCTTGCGAAGGGTTGAAGCCTCCCCATGGCATCTGGTGCCACGTCAGTGGTTCCGACCTCGTGCGGGATGGAAACGGCGATTTTTTCGTTTTGGAGGACAATCTCCGTTGCCCGTCCGGGGTTTCATATGTGATGGCCAACCGTTTGGTGATGAAACGCACCTTCCCGGAGGTCTTTGCCCGCATGCAGGTCCGTCCCATCTCGGATTATCCGGAGATGTTGCTCAACACCCTGCGCTCCATCAGCCCCCACACCCAGGGAACCCCCAACACCGTGGTGCTCACTCCGGGCATCTACAATTCCGCGTATTTCGAACACGCCTTCCTCGCCCATCAAACCGGCGCGGAACTGGTGGAAGGGCGGGATTTGGTGGTGTCCGATGGCTATGTCTGCATGAAAACCACCCGGGGACTCAAGCGCGTGGATGTCATTTATCGGCGCATCAACGACGACTACCTCGACCCACAAATGTTCCATCCCGATTCCGTGCTGGGCGTGGCCGGCCTCATGGATGTCTTTCGCGAAGGCCGGGTCGCCATCGCCAACATGCCCGGCACCGGGGTCGCGGACGACAAAGTGGTGTATGCCTATGTGCCCGAAATGATCAAATATTATCTCGACCAGGACCCGATTCTTCCCAACGTGCCCACCTATCTTTGCAGTCGGGAGGACGAAAAGGCGTACGTTCTCGAACACCTGCACGAATTGGTGGTCAAGGAAGCCGACGGCGCGGGCGGATACGGCATGTTGATCGGCCCATCTTCCACCAAGGCCGAGCAGGCGAAATTCGCCGAATTGATCAAAGCCAACCCGCGCGGGTACATCGCCCAGCCCACCCTGGCCCTGTCCACGGCGCCCATCCTCACCCCGGAAGGCCTGCTGGACGGACGGCATTTGGATTTGCGGCCTTTCGTGCTATACGGTGACAACATCAAGGTCCTGCCTGGGGGCCTTTCCCGGGTCGCCATGCGCAAGGGCTCCCTGGTGGTCAATTCCTCTCAGGGCGGGGGCAGCAAAGACACCTGGGTGCTTTGCGAAGATGGAGGTGCGGCATGAGTGACGGCACCCTTCTCAGCCGCGTGGCCGAATCCATTTACTGGATGAGCCGCTATATGGAACGGGTGGAAAACACCGTCCGTCTCATGGACGTCAACTGGCATTTGATGCTCGACCTACCCCAGGTCCAAACCAACGAATGGGAGTCCCTCCTGCACGTGAGCGGGGATTTCGACCTTTTCAAAAGCGCCTATGAAGATGTGAACGCCGAAAATGTCATGCGCTTCATGACCTTCGACCTGCTCAACCCCAATTCCATGTACGCCTGCCTGACCGCCGCCCGCGAAAACGCCCGGGCCGTGCGCGACGTGGTCACCCCGGAAATGTGGGAACTCATCAACAGCATGTATCTCATGGTCAAGGCCTACGACTCCAATGCCCGCGGCTTTTACCGGAATCCCTTTGAGTTTTACCGGGAAATACAGGACAACGTTCTTCATTTTTACGGCGTGCAGCACGCCACCGCCTTCCGGGGACAAGCCTGGCATTTCAACCAACTCGGCCGCATGTTGGAGCGCGCCGACAAAACCAGCCGCATCCTCGACGTTCGCTACTTCCTTCTGCTCCCCAGTCTCCGCGAAGTGGGGACCGCGCTGGAGGACCTGCAATGGGCGGCCATGCTCCGCTCCGTCAGCAGCCTCGAACCCTTCGTGAAAAAATACGGCCCCGTTCACGCCCGGGGCATCATCGAGTATTTGTTGCTCGACCTGCAAAACCCCCGCTCCCTGCGCCATTGCCTGAAAATCGCCGACCATGCCCTCCGCGACATCAGCGGCACCCCTCAGGGAAGCCACAACAACGACGCCGAAAGGCGTCTGGGACAACTCTGCGCCGATTTGAATTACCTTACCGTGGACGAAATCATCCGACAAGGCCTGCACGAATGTCTGGATGACCTGCAAATTCGCATGAATCAGGTCCACACCGCCATCAGTGAAACGTATTTTAATCCTGATGCCGGGGAAACCACCTGATGCTGCCGACGCCGCGGAACATTCAAAACCATTTGGCCGGATGCGTGCCTTTTCCAAGGCCTGCTCCGGGGGCCTTCGTGTTCGAACTTGGGTGGGATCAAGTCCCGGGGCAGTTCATATCACGTTGCGCATCCGGCCATCTTTTCTTTTTCAGTCGTCAGATACGGTTTTCCATGACATGAGGGAAACCATGGTCGCTTTTCCCAATGAAACCAAACAATATGCCGCCCGGGTGTCCGGATACGACGAAGCCATCACCGCGCGAGGAGACTTGTTGCCCGCATGGCGGAATTTTTTACCCCGCGTCCAAGGGGCCAATGAAGAGACCCGCCGCGCGTGGAGCGCCTCCATCCGCCGCGATCTCCGTGACGACGGCCTGACCTTCACCACGTCGCCGGATCCCACCCGGGCCAAAGGCCGCGAAAATCTGGATGCCCTCCCCTGGGTTTTTTCCGCCGACGAATGGGCGCGCATCGAAGCCGGGGTCGCCCAGCGCATGCGCTTGCTCGAAGCCGTGTCCCGCGACCTCCTCGGCCCCCGCAAATTGGTGCGCGACGGCATGTTGCCCGCCGACCTCCTTTTTGCCCACGCGGGCTACCTGCGCGCCTGCGTCAACCTCCCCGCCAATCTCGGCGCCCAGCTTTTTTTCTATGCCGCCGACCTCGCCCGCGGACCCGACGGGCGCATGTGGGTGCTCGATGACAAGACCCAGGCCCCCTCCGGCGCCGGATACGCCCTGGAAAACCGCACCATTCTCGGGCGCGTCTTTCCCGATCTGCTCGGCGACTTGCGCGTCCGCCGTCTGGCGCCCTTTTTCAGGACCTTCCGGGATGCCATGATGCAACTCTACGAAGGCCGGCGCCTGGAGCCCCGCGTCGTGGTGCTCACCCCCGGACCCTACAGCGCCACCTATTTCGAACATGCCTACCTCGCCACCTATCTGGGGTACACGCTCGTGCAGGGCGACGACCTGGTTATGCGCGACGGCGCCCTGTGGCTCAAGACCCTCGAAGGCCTCCAGCCCGTGGATATCCTCATCCGCCGCCTCGACGCCGAATTCTGCGATCCGCTGGAACTCCGCCGCGACAGTTATCTGGGCGTCCCCGGGCTCCTGGGCGCCATGCGCAACGGAAGGGTCGCCTGCGTGAACCATCCCGGCTCCGGCGTTCTCGAAAACCGCGGGCTCATGCCCTTTTTACCCGGACTCTGCCGGCACCTGCTGGGCGAATCCCCCCTGCTGCCCTCCGCGGCAACCTGGTGGTGTGGCCAACCCCGGGAATGCAACCATGTGCTCGCCCATCTTCGCGAATTGGTCATCAAACCCATTCACCGCAATTCCGGAGAGCCAACCGTTTATGGGTGGACCTGTTCCGAAAAAGAACTCCAGGCCCTCAAAGCCCGCATCCAATCCCGCCCCATGCAATACATCGGCCAAGAACACATCGGCTTCAGCACCGTGCCCCTCTTGTTGGACGGACGGCTGGAGCCCCGCCGCTCCGTTTTGCGCGCCTTCGCCTGCGCCACGCCCGATGGACCGTCGGTCATGCCCGGCGGGCTCGCCCGATCCGCCGCCGATGTCGATTCCCTGCGGGTTTCCGTGGGCGAAGGCGGCATCCTCAAGGATGTGTGGGTGCTGGGGAATCAGGCGGAATCCCATCGCAGCCTTTGGCACGAAACCGAGGCCCCGATCGACCAAACCTGGTTCGGCGGCGTCTTCACCAGCCGCAGCGCCGACCACCTGTTCTGGGTCGGTCGCTATGCCGAACGGATCGGCCGCCAAGCCCGCCTGGCCCGCGGCATTTTGCAAACCCGCGCCACCCCCATTGATGACGACGACACCACCGAGGTCTGTCTCGAACAAATGGCCAATCTCATGGATGTGTATTGCGGGCGGGAACCCGAAGAAGTGCCCCCCGCCCTTTCCAAACGCCTCCGGCGGGCCATGCAGGGCACAAAAAAAGAACCCGGCTGCGTGCTTTCCAATCTTCAGGCCCTGCTCTACGCCGCCTACAACGTCCGCGACATCTGGTCCCAAGACACTTGGCGTGCCCTGACCGCCATCGAAAACACCGGCGAACGCTGTTGCCGCGAACTGGATTCCCCTTTTGTTTTGGGCGAGGATTTGGACGAAATGGTGGAAAAACTCTATGCGTTTTACGGACTCAACGCGGGCGGCATGACCCGGGAATCCGGATGGCACATGCTCATGCTCGGACGCATTTTGGAAGCGGGACTCGGCCTCTGCGATCTCACCGCCCATCTCTTGTTGTGCGACAAATCGCCCGATCAAATGCAGGCCCTCATGGAAGTCGCCCTCTCCCAAAATGAAAATCTCATTACCTATCGGCGTCATTACCGCACTACCCCGCGATTGCATTCCGTGCTCGATCTCATGCTGTCCATGGAAGCCAATCCCCGCAGTCTGGCGTACCTCCTCTCCCAAGCCGCCGAATACCTTCACCAACTTCCGCCGCCGGTTCATCCCGGTGCCTTCGACGACATCGTTCTGACCCTCAAACAACTCCGCAACCAAACCCTCCAACGGGGCTGGCAAGACCGCAAAGTCAGAAGCCAACTCCCGGAACTGCTCTTTGAAGCCCGTTCAATCTTACAACAGTGCGCCATGGTCATTACCTCCGCCTACTTCACCCATACCTCCACGCAAGCCCTGGAGGCCTATTGATGAGCGAAACCACTTACCTCGTCCGTCATCACACCGCCTACCAATACGAAAACCCCGCCCAACAATCCCACAACCTCGCCTGCCTGATTCCCCGGACCTTTCCCGGTCAAACCGTGCGGGAGATTCGACTCGAAATACACCCCAAACCCAATTGCCGCTTCAATTGGCTGGATGTGTACGGAAATGCCCGCGAATTCTTCGAACTTTCCGTGCCCCACGAGACCCTCGAAGTCACCCTCTTCGCACGGGTCAACCGCACCCCGCCGAGTGCCGGAGCCTGCGACTTGACCTGGGAGCAATGCGTCCTGCCCGATGGCAACGCCTGGGACGCGGCCCAATCCCTGGGACGGGAATTCCGCTTCGCCAGCCCCCAACTACCCCTCCCCGACCATGCGGGATTTGAAACCGACGACCTGTTCACCCCCGGCCGCCCCGTGCTCGAGACCTTGGACGCCTTCATGACCCGCGTGCATGACAGCTTCAAGTATGACCCCGAAGCCACCACCACCTTCACCCCCTTAAACGAGGTCTATGAAAAAAAGGCCGGCGTTTGCCAGGATTTCGCCCACGCCGCCATCGCCGAATTGCGCCGTCGCGGATTCGCGGCCGGATACGTCAGCGGCTATCTCGAAACCCTCCCCGCCCCCGGTCGCGAGAAGCTTCGCGGCGCGGACGCCACCCATGCCTGGTATTCGGTGCGCATCCCCGGGTACGGGTGGGTGCATTTCGATCCCACCAACAACATGCGCGTCGGTGCCCGACACATCATCACCGCCTGGGGACGGGACTACGGGGACGTCGCACCGCTCAAAGGCGTTCTCCTGGGCGGCGGCGCCCACGAGATCACCATCGAAGTCGACGTCTGGTCCTGGCCGGAGCAAGTCCCCGAAGACATGAGGGAAATTTTCGCGGGCTGAAACACGGCCGGGCAAATCGGCCGCATCTCGGAATTGGTGACATCGAAACCGTAGCTGCAACTGTCCCAGTTGCAGAACCTCATATCAAGCGAATATATCAAAGCTGAGGACAGCTTCTACAACGGTGAGCCCGCCCTTTCACCAACGCCGAGATGCGCCCCTTCGCGTCATTCCGCTACCTTTCGTATTGCATTTCCGGTTTGCGTGAATAGGGGATTGGGGCGTTTTCACCCACGCTCCTTTTCACACATTCTCCGAGGAAAGCCCACGCATGAAGATTCTTATAGTCGGCAAAGGGGGGCGCGAGCACGCCCTCGCACGCGCCCTGAAAGATTCGCCCTCCCACCCTGAAGTATATGCCTGTCCGGGCAGCGAAGGCATGGCGGCTGCGGCCCGTCCGGTTCCGGGGATCCCCGACATCGCCGCGCTGATCGCGTGGATGCGGCACGAGGAAGTCGATCTCTGCGTGGCCGGCGAGGAGGCCTGGCTGGCCCGGGGACTGGCGGATGCCTGTCAGGCCGCCGGCATCCCCTGCTTCGGCCCTCCCATGAAAGGGGCGCAGTTGGAGAGCAGCAAAATCCATGCGAAGGAGTTCATGACCCGCCACCGGGTTCCCACCGGAGGCTTCGAGGTGGTGGAGTCCGCCGAAGCTTGCCGCGCCGCCATTCGCGCCTATCCCGCCGTGCTCAAATACAACGGACTCGCCGCCGGCAAAGGGGTGGCCGTGTGTACCGGCCCGGATATGGCGGAGGAATTCATCGACAGCGTCTTTACCCGCAAGCAATTCGGGGAGGACCGGGTCTTCGTGGAGGAATTCCTCGAAGGCAAGGAAGTCTCGGTCATCTGCGCGGTTTCCGATGGCGAAGCCCTCTATTTCACTCCGGCGCGGGATTACAAACGACTCAAGGAAAACGATGAGGGCCCCAATACCGGCGGCATGGGCGCGGTGGCCTCGCGGCAACTCCTCCCCAAGGAAACCATCGAACGCATTCAGCGGGAGGTGATCGACCCCACCCTTCGGGGTTTGGTGGAGGATGACCTCAACTACCGCGGTTTCCTCTATTTCGGGATTATTCTCACCCGCGAAGGTCCCAAGGTGTTGGAATTCAACTGCCGCTTCGGCGATCCCGAGGCCCAGGCGGTGCTGCCGCTCATTGAAGGCGATTTCGCTCAATTTCTGTTGAAAGCGGCCAAAGGCGAAATCGATCCCGGCCTCATCCAATTCAACGAAGGATGGTGCATCACTTTGGTGCTCGCCACCCGCGACTACCCCCGCAGTTCCGGCTCCGGGGACCCCATCCACGGTCTCGACGCCGTCACCGACGGACGCGTCTACCATGCCGGCACCCGCAAAATCGCCGACGGCGGGTTTGAAACCAACGGCGGGCGCGTCCTCGCGGTCTCCCAAACCGGCGCCACCCGCGAAGAAGCCCGGGACGCCGCCTACGCGGATCTCGCCAAAATCAGTTTCGACGGCGCCCAATTCCGGACCGACATCGGCACCCTGCATTTCGAGTAAGGATCCTTAATGCGCGAAACCATCCTTTACCAAGGCGAAGCAATCGAAGCCCTCCTGCACAAGATGGCACGGGATCTTCATGCCTCCCACGGTGACAAGCCCTTGGCCTTTGTCGGCATCCGCACCCGGGGCGTGATCCTCGCGGATCGTCTGGTGGAAATCCTCAGCCCCCTCCGCGGTCACATGGAACGGGGCACCCTCGACATCTCCCTCTATCGGGACGATCTCGACAATCTCGCGGCCCTGCCCCACATCGAAGGCTCGGACATCCCCTTCGAGGTTGAAGGCGCCACCGTGATTCTCTGCGACGACGTCCTCTTCACCGGACGCACCATCCGCGCCGCCATGAATGTTTTGCTCGACTACGGTCGCCCCGAGTGCATCGAACTGGCCGTGCTGGCCGACCGGGGGCACCGCGAACTCCCCATTGCCGCGACTTGGTGCGGCGCCCGCGTTGAAACCCGCCGCGAGGACTATCTGCGTGTCCATTTCACAGAGACCGATGGACGCGATGACATTGCCCATTACCAAAGGGAAGCCCCATGAAAACCGTGGCCCCACGCAAAGATCTGCTCAGCTTCGACGACATGAGCCGCGAGGAGGCGCTGGCCATCCTCGACACCGCCAAGCCCTTCAAAGACCTGTTCACCCGCTCCGTCAAAAAAGTCCCCACCCTGCGGGGCAAGACCGTACTCAATCTGTTTTACGAACCCTCCACCCGCACCCGCACCAGCTTCGAAATCGCCGCCAAACGCCTCTCCGCCGACGTCACCAACTTTGCCGTATCCACCTCCAGCGTCGTCAAAGGCGAATCCATTCTCGACACCATCGACACCCTGCAGGCCATGCAGGTCGATTACATGATCGTGCGCCACGGCGCCAGCGGCGTGCCGGAATACATCGCCCGGCACACCAAGGCCTCCGTCATCAATGCCGGGGACGGCTACCACGCCCATCCCACCCAGGCGTTGCTGGACGCTTTCACCTATCGCGAAATTTTTCCCGACCTCCAGGGCAAACGCATCGTGGTGGCCGGCGACATCCTGCACTCCCGCGTGGCCCGTTCCGTTTTCGACCTCATGCATCTCCTCGGCGTGGAAGTCGGCACGTTCGGCCCCGCCACCCTGATCCCCCCCACGATCCCGGACTACGTGAAGGTCTTCACCCGCTTCGAGGAAGTGCTCGAATTCAACCCCCAAGTGCTCTACCTGTTGCGCCTGCAGCTCGAACGCCAGACCGCCAACTTTTTCCCCAGCATGCGCGAATACCACCGCGTGTACGGCGTGACCGCCGAGCGCTTCCGCCGCATTCGCGAAATGGGCATGTACATCATGCATCCCGGCCCCGTGAACCGCGGGGTCGAACTCGTCGACGACGTCATGCGTTACGAACGCTCCCTCATCAACGCCCAGGTCGAAAACGGCATTGCCACCCGCATGGCGGTGCTGTATCACCTGACCCCCGAAGTAAAATCCCGAAGCGGGGAAACGGAGGACCACGCATGAGCACCCGAATCTTTCAACAGGCCCGTGTCGTTCTGCCCGGAAACGCCGAACCGGAATCCGTCATGCTGCGCGTGCGGGACGGTCGCATCGCGGAAATCTCCCCCAGCCTCCGGCCCGCGGAGGGCGAAGACGTCATCGACTGCCGGGGCCACATGCTCATCCCCGCCCTGTGCGATGCCCACGTGCATTTGCGCGAACCCGGACAGGAGGACGCGGAAACCATCGAAAGTGGCACCGAAGCCGCGATTGCCGGCGGGTTCACCCGCATCCTCGCCATGCCCAACACCGATCCGCCCGTCGACACCGGAGGCATGGTCGGTTTCGTGCAAAGCATGGCCAAATCCCGTTCCCGCATTCCCGTTTCCGTGGCCGGTTGCCTCACCAAAGGACGCGAGGGAGCCAAACTCGCGGAAATCGCCGATATGGCCGACCAAGGCGCGGTCATGGTCACCGACTGCAATCACGCCCTGCAAGATGCCTATGTCCTCCGCCGGGCACTGGAATACACCCGCCATTTCGACATGGTCGTCGGGGTGTACCCCGATACCCCCGCCCTGTCCGCCGGTGGGGTGATGCACGAAGGAACCGTCTCCTTCCGCCTGGGACTGCCCGGCATTCCCGCGATGGCCGAGGAGATCGGCATCGAACGGGACCTCCGCGTCGCCGCCGCCGTAAAGGGACGCATGCACATCCAAAACGTCTCCACCGCCGAGGGCGTGGCCTCCATCCGCCGTTGGAAGGCCCGGGGAGTGAATGTCACCGCCGAAACCACCCCCCATCACCTGCTCTTCAACCACGAGGATCTCCGCGCCTACAACACCGACTTCAAAATGATGCCCCCGTTGCGGACCCGCGAAGATCAGGAGGCTCTGCTCGAAGGCTTGTGCGATGGAACCCTGGACATGATCGCCACCGGCCACGCCCCCCACACCGACTTCGCGAAAAACCTCGACTTCAATCATGCCCCTTTCGGCATCATCGGCCTCGAAACCGCCCTTTGCGCCCTTCATGACGCTCTGGTGTCCCCCGGCAAACTCTCCTGGTCCCTGCTCGTGGAACGCCTCGCCCTGGCTCCGCGCAAACTCCTCGGCCTCCCTGGCAACGCCTTTGAAATCGGGGCGCCATTCGAGGCCCTGCTCTTCGATCCCGAAGGCAAGACCCGCATTGACCGCGACACCCTCAAGTCCCGCAGCTTCAACACCCCTTGGCTCGGGGAAACCCTCCGGGGCGCCATCCAAAACGTGTATTTGGGCGATCTTACCTTATAATCGCGCCTCTTCCCGACGTTTGCGTCGGATCTCCTTCAAACCCTTGTACCAAATAAAATCATGCTAAAAAGTTGGATACTCACCGGATGTTTTTTGTGTTTCTTTGCCGTTGCAATCGCCGACGCCCTCCCCGACGTTCAAGCCGAGATTCTCGCCTTGGAAAAGGAGATGGCGGTGGCGCTTGTCCAAACGGATGTCGACACCCTGATCCGATTGTGGGCCGAGGATTTCATGGTCAACAATCCCGGCAACACCGTGCTCACCGACCGGGAACAGGTCATGGCGCGCGTGCATGCGGGCATCATCATGTACGACCGTTTTGAATCGAGCGCAGAGGAAATCCGTGTCTATGAAGACCTCGTGATGGTCATGGGCGAGGAAACCGTGCATCCAGCCGACACCGCGCCCGGCGCCGGACAAATTCTGAAACGCCGCTATACCAATATCTGGATGCGGAGAGACGGAACCTGGGTCCTCACCGCCCGACATGCAAACGTCATTGCCTCCGAACCCGCAACATCCCGTCCTTCGGGGCACGAAGGCAACCGTTGAGGGGAAGAGGCGCCGGATGGACGATTTGGGTTGCGAAGATTTCGCCCGTGTCGAGGCCGGCGGGCGGATGATTCCGCGCAAGCGCGGCCAAGTGCCAAAGTCCCACGCCGCTTTCAAAGGCGCTGCTCCATATGATCTTCTTTTCCGTGCGCTCCGCCAGCGTCAGCCACATCCCGTAATCCGCCGCCCCGCCCATTAGCGTGGGTTTGAGCACAAAAGCGGTCACCCAAGGGGAGGCGGCCAAGGCTTCAGCGGCAGAAGCATCCAGCAGGGATTCGTCCAGGGCCACGGGCGCGGGGGCACGCGCCCACAGGGCTTCGTAGCGTTCGGGCTCGGCAAAGGGCTCTTCCAGATATTCCAAATGGGAGGCGGGCACTTCTTCCAGGACCCGCAACGCGTCGGCCAGCGTCCATCGACGGTTGGCATCCAGACGCAAACGACATCCCGGACGGGCCGCAATCAAGTTCAGGACCGGGGTCAAGTCCGGGTCGGGTCCCAGTTTGATTTTCACCACCGGGGTTTGCTTGGAACCCAGAGATTGCAAAAAGGAGTCCAAAGATACGGTTTCCGGAAACCAGAGCGCGTTCACCTCCACTTCCCCTTCCGCCCCAAAAGCTTTGCGCGCGCAATCAGTCGCAAAGCGCAGACTCGGCAATTCCGGATGACTCCATTGCTCCCGCTCCGCGGCGGCGCGAACCTCCGCAAGCGTCTCTTTTGAAAAACCCGGCAAGGGCGCCGCCTCGCCCCAGCCTCCGCTTTCGGGGTCATGCAACAACAGCCCCTCGCGATGGGTCAAGCGCGTGTCCCCCGCCAATCTGAGCGGACGTTTCAATTTCAGTCGATATGGGATCAGATCATACATAACGCACCCGCCGCAGGCCAGGTCAGCGAGAAGAGAACCGCGTATTGCAACAGCATTTTGCCCGTGGCGCCCAAGACCGGGTTCAATTCCGGACCCGTGTTGCCGCTTTGCACCCGTCTCATCAACCTGACCGCCCTTGGCGCCAACACCAGCAAGAGCAACACCGTCCAACTTCTGTTCGTCAACACCGCCATCAGCGGCGGCAGGAGCAGAGCCAGGGTCAGGCAGACGCGGTACTCGGCGCGCGCGAACGATGCCCCGAAACGAACCGCGAGGGTGTGCTTGCGGTTGCTCCGGTCTTCTTCGAGGTCGCGCAAGTTGTTGACGGTCAACAGGGCGGTGGCGATCAAACCCGGGCCCAAGCCCACCAAGAGGACTTCCGGGGGAGGCCACGGGCCCGGAAACTGCAAATAATAGGTCCCCGCCGTGGCCACCGGTCCGAAAAAAATGATGACAAAGAGATCCGCCATGCCCGTGTACGCCAGCGAGCGCCGTCCGGCGGTATAAAAGATCCCACTGAGAATGGAGGCGGTGGCAATCCAGAAAATGGGCGCCCCGCCGTGCAAAAACAAGCGTACGCTCAAACCGGCGGCGAGGCCGAAGGTCATCACCGTGACCGCCACCATTGCCCGGAACGATATTTGACCCGATTGCAGGCCCCGGCGCGGTCCCTGGCGCGCCTCGGTGTCCGCGCCCTGCCGGTGATCAAAGACATCGTTGCAAAAGTTGGTGCCAATCTGAATGGCGGTTGCCGTGGCCAGCGTGAGCCAAAAAATCGCCCAATTCAGAGTGCCCGCGCGCTCCCAAGCCATGGCCGCGCCCATGAGCACCGGCGCCAGGGCGGCAAACAAAGTTTTGGGACGGGTGGTGGCCACCCAGATTTTCCATTGAGGTTGAACGGAGGTCATGAGGCTCGTTTACCCGAGAAGAGGAGGTTTATCAAGCGGGGAGAGTGGGCATTCACTTTTCCGATACATCTTCGGACAGGTCACTTTCGCTTGAATCGGTGAGCACGCGCATGTCCCGGTCGCGCATGCCGAGCAAATAGAGAATGCCGTCCAACCCCACCGTTCCGAGGGCGTGCCGGGCGCGCTGTTTGACCATCGGTTTGGCGCGGTAGGCGATGCCGAGTCCGGCGATGGCGAGCATGGGCAGGTCGTTGGCGCCATCCCCGACGGCAATGGCCTGCTCCAAGCGGATGCCCTCGCGCTCGGCAATCTCGCGCAGGGTGGCCGCTTTGCGGGCGCCATCCACCACCTGCCCGCAAACCCGCCCGGTGAGATGCCCGTCTTGGATTTCCAGGGTGTTGGCGTGGACTTCGTCTATGCCCAGCCGCGCCTGCAGGTCCCGGGCAAAATAATCAAAGCCCCCGGAGAGAATCACCACCCGATATCCGAGGTTTTTCAGGGTGGAGATCAGGCGTTCCGCGCCGGGGGTGATGGGCAGTTTTTCCACGAGGGAAGGCAGTATGGAGGCGTCCAGCCCTTTCAACAAGCCCAAACGCCGGCGAAAGCTTTCCGTGAAATCGAGTTCGCCGCGCATGGCGGCTTCGGTGATGGCGGCCACTTCTTCGCCCACCCCGGCGGCTTCGGCCAGCACGTCGATCACTTCCGCCTGGATGAGGGTGGAGTCCATGTCAAAGCAAACCAAGCGGCGGTTGCGCCGGAAAATGTCATCTTCCTGCACGGCCATGTCCAAACCCAGTTCGTTGCCCAGGGCCAGCAGTTCACTGTGGAGGGCGCTGATTTCCCGCACCGGACCTTTGAGCCAGATTTCGATGCTGGCGTGTTGCGGGCGCTCTTTTTCCACGCGGGAAATGCGGCCCGAGAGTCGGGTGATTTGTTCAATGTTCAGTCCGTATTCCGCCACGACCTCGGAAACCCGGGCAATGTGGCCGGCGGTGATACTGTGCCCCAGGAGAGTGAGAATGTGCCTTGGCTGCCCCTGTTCACGCACCCAGTCCTCATAATCCTCGGGATCAATGGGCGTGAAGCGCAAATCCAGGCCCAGGCCATGCGCGGCGAAAAGCAATTCCTTGAACACCGGGGAAGAGGTCTCGTCCGGCACTTCGATCAAAAGTCCCAATGCCAGCGTATTGTGAATCACGGACTGGCCAATGTCGAGCACGGTCACGCCATGCCGGGCGAGTACCTCGGTGAGCGCCACGGTGATGCCGGGGCGGTCGCGTCCGGAAACATCCATTTGTACGAGTTCGGGCATGAAAAATTGACTCCAAAAGTTTGAAACGGGGGTTCATGCGTCCTGGAATGCCGAACGCGGCCATTCTCCTTGGCAAACCTGCCGCGAATGTCCATTCTTTTCCGAAACCGGAGTTTTCATGCTCGGAATACACATTCTTTTTGACACCTCCGTCCCGCTGGTTATGAAACGGGCATGAGATTGACCCCCTTGACCGCAAACACCTTTCGAAGCGATGGCGGCGCGATGTTCGGGCTGGTGCCCAAAGCGCTGTGGGAAAAACGTTGCCCCGCCCACGGAGACAACACCATTGACCAACGGGCGAATGTGATCCTGGTGGAGACCGATGACGGCAAAATGGGGCTGGTGGATACGGGATGCGGTGATCCGGAATGGTACGGGGAACGCGAACGGGAGCTGCACGGATTGGAATCCGAGTGGTTGCTGCCCCAATCCCTTGCGGCCCTGGGTTTGGACTTCGCGGACATTGATTGGATCGTGCTGACTCACGCGCATTGGGACCACGCGGGGGCGCTCACCGACCCCGACGGCACCCCGGTTTTCCCCAATGCCGCCGTCTATTTGCGCGAAACCGAACTCGATTCCGTCCTTGGCGGTGACCCCCTTCTCTACAAATCTTATCCGCCCAAGGTGGTTCAATCGTTCCAAGGACTGTCCGAGCGCATTTTTCCCGCGGCGGACAACACGCCCGGCAAGGCCTCCGGCCCCGCGCCCGGCGTCACCATCCTCCCCGCATCCGGCCATACCGAGGGCCAGGCCTGCATTCTGTTTGACGCCCCGCGGCTGGCGGGATCGGACGCCATCCCCCAACTGGCGCTTTTCGCCGGGGACAACTGCCCCACCCAACACCACCTGCGCATGGTTTTTCAAACCGCATACGACACCTTTCCCTTGAAAACCCGGGCCTGGAAACGGTCGTGGCTTGCCAAGTGCGCGGAAGAGGACATTCTCCTGCTCTTTTCCCACGATCCCGAACTCTTCGGGGCTTGGCTTCACGCGGATCCCAAACACGAATTCGTGATCTCGAAACCGTATGCCGGAGGACCCGTCGCATGAATCAATCCGCCCTCACCCGCAGTCTGGTCAGCATGGCCGCGTTCGTGATTTTCATTGCCGGCTTGAAAGCCGCCAGCAATATTATCGTGCCGTTTATGCTGGCGGTCTTCATTGCCGTCATTACCTCCCCGCTCATGATCTGGCTCAGGAAAAGAGGGATACGGCCCTCATTCTCGGTACTGGTGATTGTTTTGATGGTCTTCGCGGTGTTGTGGGTCTTCCTTCAAGTCGCCGGACCCTCCATCACGCAATTCATCATGCGACTGGACACGTATTTGTTTCATTTGCGGGGAATCACCCGCAGTTGGGTATTCTGGCTTCAGGATAAAAACGTGGATATTGAATTGGAAACCGTGAATGCCATTTTTGACCCGGTCAACATCATGCGCACCACGGCCAATGCCCTGTCTTTCCTTCAGGGCATGCTGACCAACACCTTTCTCATCCTCATCACCGTCGTCTTTTTGTTGCTGGAATTGGCCGGCCTTCCCCAAAAGCTCAAACTGGCATTCGGACCGGATCACCCCAGCATTCACGGGTGGGAACTCTTCGCGGAATCGCTCAACCGGTATTTGGCGATCAAAAGCATTGTCAGCATGTTGACGGGCATTTGCGCCTACACTTTGGTGCGCTTGCTGGATGTGGATTTCCCCCTTTTGTGGGGCATGCTCGCGTTCATGCTCAATTACGTGCCCAACATCGGTTCCATTCTTGCCGCGATTCCTCCCGTCATGGTGGCCTTGGCGACCCATGACACGCCCCGGGCCATTTACGTGCTCATTGGCTATATCTGCATCAACGTCACGTTCGGAAATCTCCTCGAACCTCGAATCATGGGCAAGGGCCTGGGACTGAGCACCCTGGTGGTATGGCTTTCCCTGATTTTTTGGGGATGGGTGTTCGGACCCGTGGGCATGCTGCTGTCCGTGCCCTTGACCATGGTGGTAAAAATCGCCATGGAAAGCCGGCAGGAAACCATGTGGCTGGCCGTACTTTTGGCTTCGGATCCGGGTGAAGCCGCCGAATACCCCATCCTGGAGGGCGCCACCGGGCAAGACTGGATCGAAGCCCAGGCCGAAGCAAATTCCCGGGAGACCTTCGAGGGGACTTCGCATCAAACCGACACGGATTAAATCCCGATACATCCGGTGTCCGCCCCGCGGTCGCGGGACATCCGGTGGCTCTCCCATCATAAGAACATCCGTTGCCCAAAATGAATCCCCGTGGGTTATGTCGTGATTTTTTTAACATCTTCATGTAAAGGTTTTCCGGTAACATCGACTGATTTACACAATCCATTGAACGACAACACGCATCAAGCATGAACATTAGGGTAAAAAAATATGAAATTCGGATTTCTGAAAACCAGTTTAATTGTCTCCATCATCGCCGTAACCACCGCGGTGGGCGTGACTTTGGTGCGGCGATCCGGTGAGGATGAGGCCGCGGGCAGACGCGGCGGGGGGGAAACCCGGGCCGTCCCGGTGGAGGTGGCGGAAATTTCCCGCGGTGAAATGGAACAGCGCCGACGATTCAGCGGCACCCTCACCCCGTCCGCGCAATTGCGCGTGGCGCCGAAAATTTCAGGACGCATCGCCAGTATTGAATATGATTTATCCGATCCCGTGGCGCGCGGCGCCGTGGTGGCCACCTTGGACGACGCCGAATTCACCCAGGCGCTGGACAGCGCCCGCGCCGATCTGCGAGTGGCCGAAGCCCAGGCCTCCGAAGCCGCGAATCGTCTGGAACTCGCGGAACGGGAATTGGCCCGGGTTCGTACCCTGGAAGAACGGGGCGTGGCCTCGGCGGCCGCCCTGGACAACGCCCAAACCGAATACCTCATGCGCCAATCCGCTCATCAAGTGGCCGAGGCCAATTTGGATACCCGCCGGGCCGCGGTTTCCACCGCCGAAATCCGCCTGAGCTATACCCAAATCACCGCAACCTGGTCCGAAGGAGATGAATCCCGGGTGGTCGCGGAACGCTACAAGGACGACGGGGACACCGTGGCCGCGAATACCCCGCTGCTCTCCGTGGTCAGGCTTCGTCCCATCCGGGCGATCTTTTTCGTGCCGGAACGGGATTACGGACGCTTTGAGAGCGGTCAAACCGTGGAAATCCGCACCGACGCATTTCCCGGCACGATCTTTCCCGGACGCGTCAGCCGCGTGGCCCCGGTCTTTCAAGAGGAATCCAGACAGGCGCGGGTTGAGGTCTTGTCCGAAAATGAAGACGAACGTCTGAAGCCGGGCATGTTTATTCGTGCCGAAGTCGTGTTTCAAACCCTGGAGGACGCCATCGCCGTGCCGCGGGAGGCCCTCACCCGTCGGGGCGGCGAAACCGGCTTGTTTGTGGTGGACGACAGCGGGGAAAGCGTGGTTTGGACCCCCGTGGAAACCGGGATCGAAAGCGGTGGCATGGTGCAAATCCTTGAGCCCGAAATCGAGGGGCGCGTGGTGACCTTGGGGCAACAACTCCTGGGAGACGGATCCACCATCCGCATCATCAATGGCGAAGGAGAAGAAAGTTGAAGTTACCCGAATTTTCAGTCAAACATCCCATCTTCGCCACCATGGTCACCCTCATGGTGGTGGTGCTGGGCGCCACGTCCCTCGGACGCCTGCGCATTGATCTCCTGCCGGAAATCGAAGCCACCACCCTCACCATCCGCACCGAGTACACGGGGGCGAGCCCGGAAGTGGTCGAGCGGCTGATCACCCAGTTCATCGAGGAAATCGCGGCTTCCGTCCCCGGCGTGGAAGAAATCAGTTCCCGCTCCCAGGAGGGGCTGAGCGTGGTCACGGTGGACTTTGGCTGGGGCGCCAATGTGGACAGCGCCGCCATTGACATGCAGGCCGCCATTGAAAGCGGCTTGCGGCGACTGCCGGACGACGTGCGCCCACGCACCCTGAAGTTCGATGTCAATCAGTTCCCCATTGCCATTCTCGGGGTGGCCGGGAATCTGGACCCCGTGGAAATGACCACGTTGGTCGAGGATGAAATCCGGGAACGCCTCGCCCGCGTTCCCGGCGTGGCCCAGGTCGACATTTGGGGGGGATACAGCCGGGAAATTCGGGTGGAATTCGACCCGGAACGGGTCAAGGCCCAGGGGATGACACTGGACCAGGTCCTGCAGGCAGTGGTCAACGCCAACGTGGACCTGCCCGCGGGCCGCATCGAACAGGGGAATTTCGATCTGACCCTCCGCGCCCCCATGCAGTTTACCCACCTGGACCAAATCCGTGAAACCGTCATCACCAGGCAAAACGGCGTGCCGGTGGCCATCGGGGATGTCGCGGAAGTGGTGGACACCTATGAAGACGTCACCCGGTATGTCCGCATCAACGATGTGCCCGGCATTCGGCTCGCGGTGCGCAAACAACCGGAAGCCAACACCGTGGAAGTCACCAGAGCCGTGGACCGGGAGATGGAACGCCTGAATCGCGATTTCCCCCAAATCAGCATCGGGTCCGTGATTGACCAGGGCAATTTCATCGAGCGCTCCATCAACAACGTGGCCCAATCCGTGCTGTTCGGCGGCGGCTTGGCGGTACTGGTGTTGCTGTTTTTCCTGCGGAACATTCGCAGCACCGTCGTCATCGCCCTTTCCATCCCCATTTCGGTCATCGCCACCTTCTCGCTGATTTATTTCGGTGGGTTTACACTCAACCTCATGACCCTGGGCGGCTTGGCGCTGGGAGTGGGCATGATGGTGGACAGCTCGGTGGTGGTGCTGGAAAACATCTTCCGTCGGCAGGACGAGGAGAAGGAAGACCCGGAAACCGCCTCCATCCGCGGCGCCAATGAAGTGGCCACCGCCATTATCGCCAGCACCCTGACCACGCTGGTCATTTTCCTGCCCCTCGCCTTTGTGCAAGGCATCGCCGGGGTCCTCTTCCAGGAACTCGCCATGGTGGTGGTTTTTTCCCTGATTTGTTCCCTGTTGGTTTCGCTGAGCCTCGTGCCCATGCTGTCTTCCAAACTGCTGATTTCACCCGAACACCGTCATGAAAAACGCTCCGCGTGGGTGGACGGAATCGCCTCCAAAGTGGACGGATGGTTCAAGGCCTTGGACGACCAATACAGCGATCTACTCCAGTCCGTTCTCCGGATGAGAGTGCTCACCGTGGCCGCGGCTCTGCTCATGCTGGGCGCCAGTTTTTATCTTCTCCAATACATCGGCACCGAGTTTTTGCCCCCCAGTGACGAAGGCGAGGTGCGGGTAAACGGCGAAATGCCCGTGGGCACCCGGCTGGACGTGGTGGACCGCCTGGCCCGCCGCGCCGAATCCATCGTCCGGGAACACGTTCCCGAAATTGAATCCACCGTCAACTCCGTGGGCTCCGGGTTCCGCGGCGGCAATCCCGCCCGCATGAACATGAGAATTTCCTTAACCCCCGCCGCCCAAAGAGAACGCGACAATGTGGCAATCGCCAACGATTTGCGCACACGGCTCACCGGCGAATTTCCCGGCATGACCATCCGCACCCGCGCCCCCCAAGGGCAATTTCTTCTCAACCGCTTGTTGGGTGGCGATGACGGTTTCACCGTGGAAGTGCGGGGCTTTCAACTCGAAACCCTCAACGCGCTTTCCAGCCAATTGGCGGAAGCCATGGAGGAAATCCCCGGCGTGACCGACGTGGAAATCTCTTCCGAAAGCGGCCTTCCGCAGGAGGAAATCATCATCGATCGCGACAAAGTGGCGGCGCTGGGACTGAACATCAACCAGGTCTCCCGTTTTCTCGAAACCGCCATGGCCGGAACCCGGGCGGGGGATTTTCAGGTGGAAGGTAATTCGTACCGGATTTTGGTTCGACTTCGCAACGCGCGTACCATGAGCCTGGAAGAAATCAAAGATCTGACCCTCACCGTCCCCAACGGACAACAAGTGGCCTTGCTGAATATCATG
>PXAS01000404.1 GCA_003565815.1 PVC group bacterium | reverse complement strand
ATCCGGCAAGTTGGCGCCCTATGAGCCACCCTTTTGCCGGCGTCGATGGACGCACCCGCCCTTTTGCCGTTTTGGGCCATCCCATTGCCCACACCCTCAGCCCGGTCATGCACAACGCGGCCATCCGCGCCCTGGGCATGAACGCCATTTACCTTGCGTTTGACGTGAAGCCGGAAGACCTGATCGGGATCCTGCGCGGCATGGGGCGCATGGGTTTCGGCGGCGTCAACCTCACCATTCCCCACAAGGAAGTGGCCTACGGTGGCGTGGACCACTTGGCGGAAACCGCAATCCGCGCCGGTTCCGTCAACACCATCGTCTTTCGCGAAGACGGTTCCCTGGAGGGCCACAGCACCGACGGTTATGGGCTGACCCGGGCCGTTGGGGAAGCCTTCGGCAAATCCTTTGAAAACGCGGAAGTCCTGATTCTCGGCTGCGGGGGCGCCGGACGCGCCGCCGCCCTGGAGGCGGCCGAGCGCGGCGCGGCCCGCATTCGGCTCGCCAACCGCAACCCCGAACGCGCCGGAAAACTGGCCCAAGAACTCTATGCCGCCCTGCCCCTCACCGCCATTCACGTCGCCTCCGCCTGGCCGCCCCCGGCGGCGGAAACCCGCACCGCCGATTTCATTCTGAATTCCACCGCCCTGGGCATGAAACCCGACGACGACGCCCTGCTCACCCCCGAACATCTCCACCCCGGCCAGGCCCTGCTCGACATGACCTACGTCCTCCGCGAAACCTCGATGATGCGGGTGGCCCGCGAAGCCGGCGCCAAGGCCGCCAACGGCCTCGGCATGCTCCTGCATCAGGGCGCGCGTTCCTTTGAAATCTGGACCGGGTCTCCCCCGCCCCTCGACCCCATGCGCGCCGCCCTGCGCGAAACCATTTACGGAGAAACATCCGATGTTTGACGCCTATGCCGACATCCCCCCCGAATTCTGGCAATCGCCCCCCGTCTGGATCACCATCTGGTGCCTGGGCGCCTGCTGGGGTAGTTTTCTGAACGTCTGCATCTACCGCATTCCCAAGGAACTTTCCGTCGTCGCCCCCGGATCCCATTGCTTTTCCTGCAAAAAGCCCGTGGCCTGGTACGACAACATTCCCGTCCTCAGTTGGTTCATTCTCCGCGGAAAATGCCGCAACTGCGGCGCCCCCTTCTCCATCCGCTACGCCATCATCGAAGCCATCACCGCCACCCTCTTTCTCGGGTTGTGGATCCAGTATGGCCCCTCCTGGGTCGTTCCCTGCTATTGGCTCATGGCCTTTGGCCTCCTGCTCGGCTCGGGCGTGGATCTGGACGAATTCTGGATTCCCGACCGGGTCACCTGGGGCGGCATCCTCATCGGCCTGCCCCTCTCCGCCCTCGTGCCCGCCCTGCACGGACAGGAAACCGCCCTACAAGGACTCCTGTACGGAGCCGCCGGCGCCGCTCTCGGCTTCGGCATGTTGTGGACCGTCGGCGCCATCGGCACCTTCCTCTTCAAAAAGGACGCCATGGGATTTGGCGACGTGAAACTCATGGGCGCCATCGGCGCGTTTCTCGGCATGCCCGCCGTCCTCTTCACCGTCTTCGCCGCCGCCCTCGTCGGCTCCATCTTCGGCGTCACCATGATTCTCCTCGGCAAAAACGAACTCGGCGGACGCATTCCCTTCGGTCCCTATCTCGCCGCCGGCGCCCTCGCCTGGCTGTTCGGCGGCGACGCCCTCTTCGAAGCCTACTTCAACCTCATCAGCGGAAACGGAGGCGCCTTGTGAACGAACCCATCTTTCTGATCGGCTTCATGGGCACCGGCAAAAGCACCGTCGGACAAGAATTGGCCGAACGTCTGGGCTGCCCTTTCCTCGACCTCGATCTGGAAATCGAAAAATCCGCCGGCAAAGCCATCCCCGACATTTTTGCCGACGAAGGAGAAGACGGCTTCCGCATTCGGGAAACCCTGGCCTTGCAAACCCAGGTTCACCGCCCCGGCCCCAAAGTCGTTTCCTGCGGCGGCGGCGTGGTCCTGCGCGAGGAGAACCGGGAACTCCTCCACAAGCAACCCCATGTTTTCTGCCTCCGAGCCAAACCCGAAACCCTGCTCGCCCGCATCGGGAACGATCCCGACCGCCCGCTGCTGCAAACCGACGATCCCGCCGCCCGGCTGCAAACCCTGCTGGGCGACCGCGCCCCTCTCTACGCCGAATTCGCCCGCCAGATCGATACCGACGACTTCCGAAGCTCGGAAGTGGTCGACCATATCCTTTCCGAGCTTCGGAAGACCGGCGAATAAAACTTCATGGCGATTTCGCATGGACCTTCGCCCGGAAAGGCTTATGCTGGGTCCATGATTGGTTCCTTTTTGATTACAACCGTCCGCGGCGTGCCCATTCGGCTTCATTTTACCGCATTGTTTCTGCTTCCCTGGTTTTACGGCATCGTGGATCAAAACCCGGATATCGTGGAAGTCTGGCGCCTGCCGATCACGCTGCTGCTCATTTTTCTGCTGCTCCTGAGCGTGGCCCTGCACGAACTGGGGCATACCCTCGTGGCCCAGCGCTACCGGATGCGCGTCCAGGACATCATCCTCACCCCCGTGGGCGGCGTGGCCCGGCTCATGGGCGGGGTGAACGATCCCCGTCACGAAATCCGCATCGCCATGGCCGGCCCCTATGTCAGCCTCTTCCTGGCCGCCACCGGATACGCCCTGCAATGGGGGGCCTATGCCCTTGACTGGCGCGTCCTGGGCGCCTTCAGCTTTTATTTTTTCATGCTCAACCTGCTCCTCTTCGGCTTCAACTTGGTCCCCTGTTTCCCCATGGACGGCGGACGGGTGTTGCGGGGCTGGCTGGCCCAGCGGAAGGGCATGATGGAAGCCACCCGCATCGCCGCCGGCCTCGGCAAAGGCATTTCCATCACCTTCATGCTCGTCGGCTTTACCACCGGGCGATATAATCTGCTGATCATCGGCATCTTCATCTTCATGGCCGCGGGTTCGGAATACCGCATGATGCGGATCAAAGCCTGGCAGGAGCAAAACCTCGGCAGGACCATCGGCATGCCCGGCGGTGGATTGGGCGGTGGTTTGGGCGGCGCCGAGCCCGAACAGGAGGTGGAGGTCAGCCCCCCGCCCTATGCTCCCGAAAGCAAAAGCCGGGAGCCGAAGGGATTCGCCGGGGATCTTTTTGCCGCCGCCCGCGATTTGGTCGAGGAAACGTTTACGAGTCGCTGAGCCGTTTGCGCAACAAATCCGGCAGATCCCGGGATTGGATGCCCGTGGGTTCCCGAAGGGCGCAAACGATTTTCATGGTGCCGCGGGCGCACAATTCCGTGGGACCGGAAAGCGTCCAGGCCCAAGTCAAACTCCGCTTGCCGATTTCGGCAACCGACAATTCGACGGAAACATGCTGCATGGGCAACACCGGATGCAGATATTCGGCCGAACATGCCACCCGCGGCCACTGCAGGGCTTCGGAATCTCCCGGACGAACCTCATACTCCAGTTCCCGCAGCCACGCGTGCTCCGCCTCCTCCACGAAACACAGCAGCCGGGCGAAATGCACGATGCCGGCGGCATCGGTGTCCGCCATTTGCGACTGACGCTCGTAAGTGAAGGTTTTAGGCACGGGCCGTCACCTCGATCCGCTCCAACCCGCCCATGTACGGACGCAGAACCTCGGGAATCACCACGGACCCATCGGCCCGCTGGCCTTGTTCGAGAATGGCCACGATCAGCCGCGGCAGGGCCACCCCGGAACCGTTGAGGGTGTGCACGAATTCGGGTTTTCCGTTTTCATTGCGATAACGGATGCGGGCCCGGCGGGCCTGATAATCCTCGAAATTGCTGCAACTGGAAACTTCAAGCCACGCCTGTTGTCCGGGGGCCCAAAGTTCGATGTCGTAGGTTTTCGCGGACGAAAATCCCATGTCCCCGGTGCAGAGGGTAATCACCCGGTAGTGGAGGCCGAGCTTTTGCAACACCGCCTCCGCATGACCGGTCAGCGTTTCCAGCGCTTCGTAAGACTCGGAAGGCTTCACGAACTTCACCAATTCCACTTTGTCGAATTGATGGAGGCGGTTCATGCCCCGGGTCATTTTTCCGGCCGCCCCGGCCTCGCGCCGGAAACAGGGGGTGTGTCCGGTGAGGTTCACGGGCAATTCGCCCTCGAAAATATGATCGCGATAAAGATTGGTCAGCGGCACCTCGGCGGTGGGAATCAGCCACAGATTGTCGGCGGGCAGACGGTACAAATCCTCGGCGAATTTCGGGAGTTGTCCGGTTCCCCGCAGCGCCTCGTCATTCACCAAATACGGCGCGTTGACCTCGGTGTATCCGTGTTCGGTGGTATGCAGATCCAGCATGAAAGAGATTAGGGCCCGGCTCAGGCGGGCGCCGGCGCCGGTCAGACAGGAAAACCCGGCCCCGCTCAGGGCCGCGGCCCGCTGAAACTCGAAAATGCCCAATTTCTCGGCCAGATCCCAATGGGCCTGCGGCTCGAAGTCCTGTTCCGGCGCCTGTCCCCAGGTGCGGATCACCGGGTTGGCGCTTTCATCCGCCCCCACGGGCACGGAATCATGGGGGAAATTCGGCAGGCCCATGAGCTGCTCCGCCAGACGACTTTCCGCTTCGCCGCGTTCCTTGTCCAAGGCGGAAATTTTCTGCCCGATCTCCCGCACCGCTTCCATGGCCCCGTCCGCGTCTTCGCCAGCTTTTTTCAACTGACCAATCCGCTTGCTTTCCTCGTTGCGCTGACGTTGAAGCGTCTCCACCTCCGCGATCACGGCCCGGCGGCGGTCATCCAGCGCCAACAGCGCGTCCACATCCACGTCCAACCCGCGGGAAGCCCATTTGCGGCGCGCGGTTTCGGGATTATTGCGAAGGGTTCGAATATCAAGCATGGCGGTCTCTTTCCAAAATCGGTACTACAGGGTTTACGACGTAGCCCCTCCATAAACAAGATTGAGCGAAAGACAATCTTAACCCGCGT
>PXAS01000216.1 GCA_003565815.1 PVC group bacterium | reverse complement strand
GCACCGGTGGCCCCGACGATGGCGGCGGCTTGACCGGGGAGAATTTCAAAATCCACGGACCGGAGCACCGGATTTTTTCCGTCGTACGAAAAATCCACGTGATCAAATTGAATGTCCCCGCGCAGGTCGTTGAGGGCGTGGGGCAGGGGCGGATCGCGCAGCGGTTCGGGTTCGTCCAAGAGGGCAAAGACGCGTTCCGCGGAGGCGAGGCCGCTCTGCAATTGCTGGGATTGTTCGGCCAGTTCCTCCAGGGGGCGGAAAAAGAAACGGATATAATAGAGGAAGGCCACCAGACTGCCGATTTGCTCGGGGATGAAGAGTCCGCAGGCGAGAATGAGCAATACGTTCGCCAAGGCCCGGGTGCCGTCGAGTATGGGAAAGTGCCAGGTGCTCCAGTCGGCCACGGTGGCGCGGGCGGAGCGGAGGATTTCGCTCTGTTCGCTGAGTTTGGCGTGAATGCGGCCGCGTTGGTTCAGCATGCGCAGGGTGAACAGTCCGCCGAGGGTTTCCTGGGTGAGGCTGTTGAGACCGGAGGTGGCGGAACGGGTTTCACGTTGGGCGCGGCGGCTATTGACGTTCACCCAAATCAGCAATCCCCCCAGCACCGGGAAGGCGGCGTAGGTGACCAGCGCCAGTCGCCATTCCAGAATCCACATGAAGCCCATGGCGCCGACCAAAAGCAACAGGTTGGCCAACATGCCGATGATGCCGTTGCGCACCAGATCCTGCAGGGCGTCCAGATCGCTGGTGGCCCGGGTCATGAGCCGACCCACCCGCACTTGGTCGAACCTTCGCATGGGCAGGGAAAGCACCTTTTCAAAGACGGAAAGCCGCAGGTCCCGCAACACGCATTGCCCCACCCAGGTCATCAGGTAGGCGTGCGACACCCGGAAGACGAACATGCAGCCGACCAGGCCCGCGAGGATGAGGGAAATCGTTTTCAGCCCTTCGAAACGCTCCTGCGTGCTGAGTTCGGAGGTGATTTCGGGGCGGAGGAAGCTGTCGATGGCTTCTTTGATCAACAGGGGCATGGCGTTGACGCTCACCACCTGCAGGATCAGCAACACCAGCCCCAGTGCCAGCCATCCGGCGTAGGGGCGGGCATACACCAGAATCCGCCGCAAGTAGCCGTGATCGCGCCCCAGGGCACGTTTGGCCGCTTGTTTCCCGCCGGGCTTAGACATTGAGGGCCTCCAGTTGCGCCTGCAGGCGTTGACGTTCCTCCAGCTCGGCAAAGTACCCCGGCACCTTCAGCAAGGCTTCCGGCGCATCGAACTGATCCATGAAACCCTCCCGCATCACCAGCACCCGGTCGCACTGTCGCAGGGCCGCGTAGCGGTGGCTGACGATGATCCCGGTGCGTTGGCGCAAGAAGGGGAGGATGCGGTTGAGAATCATGGCTTCGGTGGCCGTGTCCACCGCCGAGAGGCTGTCGTCGAGGATCATCAGTCCCGGATCTCCCAGCAGGGCCCGGGCAATGGCGCAGCGTTGCCGTTGTCCGCCGGACAGGGTGACGCCGCGTTCTCCGACGCGGGTGTCGAGGCCCTCGGGAAGTTCCTCCACATCCTCGTCCAGGGCGGAAAGTCGCATCACGTTTTGCAACTCCTCCGCGGTGGCGTCCGGTTTGGCCAGCAGCAGGTTTTCGCGAAGGGTCATGGAAAACAGTACCGGTTCCTGGGGTGCCAGACGCAGGAAATGGTAGAGGGACTCGGCGGGAATATTGCGCACGTCGTGCCCCCCGAGACGCACGGTCCCCCGCTTGGCGTCGTAGCGACGCAAAAGAAGATTGAGCAGCATGGTTTTGCCCGCGCCGGTGGGGCCGGTAATGCCCAGAAGTCCGCCGGCATGAAGGCTGAAATCAATGTCGCGGAGAATTTGGTGTCCGTCCAGATCCAGGCTGACGTGCTCGAAAGAAAGGCCGCCGGCGCTCAAATCGACTTCCACATGGGTGTGTTCGCCATCTTCCAGATCGGGTTCCTCGTCGGTCACGGCCCGCAGGCGGGAAAGGCTGGCCCGTCCCCGGAGAATGAGGCTCATGGTCCAGGCGAGGGAGAGGGTGGGCCATTGCAACACCATGAGGTATTGCTGGAATTCCACCAACATGCCCAGGGAAAGCTCTTCCCGAATCACCTGTCCGCCGCCAAACCAAAGCAGGGCCACATTGCCGAGGACAAACCCGGCGTGCATCAGGGGCCAGGCGGGAACCTCCACGCGGCTCAGGGCCATGTTGCGGCGAATGTATTCGTCATTGAGCCCTTTGAACGTTCCCGCCCGCAAATGTTCGATGCCCATGCCTTTCACCACCCGGATGCCGTGAAAGGATTCCTGGCAGTAGGTGGTCAGTTCGCCGAGCTGTTCCTGCACCGCGAGATGACGCTTGCGAATGGAGTGCAACAGCAAAAACCCAATGAGGATCATGGTCGGCAACAGGGCGGACATCACCAGGGCCAGCGGAGGAGAGCGGTGGAACATCACCCAAAAGGCCAGGCCCAGCGTGAATCCCGCGCGGATGACGCTGTGACCGCCAAGGGCGATCATTTCCGCCACCGCATTCACATCCGAACTCAGCCGCGACATCAAATCCCCGGTGCGGTGACGGCGCACCTGGGCGTCGTCCAACCGCAGCAAATGCGTATAGAGATCGCCCCGCAGCAGATGGCTGATGCGCGGACCCAGCCGCATGGGCAACTGACGCATGGTTTTGCTGAACGCCGCCCCCAAAAGGGCGGCGCCGAAGTAAATGCCCGCCATGCGCAGCAGTTGTTCCCGGGAGACATCGCCCTCGACCAGCGCATCCACGATTTCGCCCAAATACCGCGGAAGCCACAGCGCGAACAAAGTCGCCATCAGGGTCAAAACCACCGTAACCACAAGCAACCGGACCCCTGCGGGGCCCAGGCGCACACGAAACCGGCGATGGGGGAGAGTAGCGGACATCAAGCCGCGCAACTTGCACCAGAAAGCCGCTTTTGTAAAGCATTCCCATGGATTAGAATTTTCAGAAATGGACAAGATCCTCGCGTATGGTCCTGCCGTTCCGAAATGGGTTTCCCCGCAGATCCCTTCGGGAGACCCGCGGATGAAGAGGAGAGCGTTTTTTCAAAGCGAAAAGTTGTGAACCCGCGGAAAGCCTTGCCGGACCACGGATGAAGAAAGGAGAGAAATATTGTATCAAGACCCCATCCCGTTCATCCTGTAGGGATGCGTTTGGGAAAAGCTTCAGAGTCCCGCTTTTAAGCGGTTTCATCGATGGGCCTTTAGGCCCTGAGCAAATTTCGGTTACAAAATCCCGGGCCAATTTGCCGGGATTTTGGAAAGAAGGTCGTTACCAACGCTGGTTTCTTTGATCCCCGCTTGGTCTGAAACCCAAGAGGCGGGCCCCAATCCCCGGCCACCGATTTCAGATCATGTTTTATACCCGCCATGGCGGCCATCCGAGCGGCCATTGGCTGAAGACGTCCCGGTATGCCGATACGGTGGAGGGGGGAGGTCGGGATATCGCTTCCTCAAGAGATTCACGGTATGCCTCATCAAGTTCATCCTGAAGCCGCCGCACTTCGGCCTGTTCTTTTTCCTTTTCCTGCTCGCGCGCAAAGGCCTCGGATGGATCATATCCCGCCCCATTGGTCGTGTCGGATTCGGGTTTGTTGAAGTGAACCATGCCGATGCGCGGAAAGGAATACCGCCAGCGGAGACCGAGGATTTTCAAACGCTCGAAAATCAGGCGGTACACCGGAGCGAGATCCGTGCGCCCCGACACCCAAATGGTGCCCATGTAGTAGTCCATGTATCCCATGTCCCATGAGGAGAAATCCCAATTGGAAACATCCAACGGATCCGGTTCCTCGGTGGATTCCGGTTTCCTCCCGTCAATAAAATCGTAAAGGATGCCGCCCACCATGCGAAAGGATCCCATGTGCCTGATTCGACCGTCGGGAAACACCAGATCATGGTTGTCGGAAAGAATGTCCCACAGGCAAAGCCCCACCAGATGCGCCAGTTCCACCTCGTCCGGCTCGGGCATCCGGGTAGGGCTGTTTTCAAGCTCCCTGAAAAAAGTCTCCCGATCCGGCGGAGGTTCGGGGGGACCTTTCCGCCATGGGAGCCGGTTCAGATTCTCATGTATCCGGCAATGTTCCTCCCAGCGCTGCTCGGGAGTCGGATGGATCGCCAGACGGAGGGGCGAGTTGCACCACCCCCCGGGACAAAGCGCCCGCATGACATCCTCTCCTCCCGCACCGTTCGGAAACAAACGACGCAGCAGCTCAAACGATTCTTTTTCATCGATCCAATCATCCATGGGTGAAAGATATCATGAAAAGAGTCTGAATGCAATACATTTGTATTTTTTATCTGAATGGAACGAGGTGAAGATTCACTAAGCCCCCTTGTGAACCGTCGGGAGGAACGACCAGAGCTTCAGCCTTTGCGTCGCACCCACCCGACCCGCCCAAGGCGCAAGGTCCGCTCGTACCTCGCTCCCCTTGCGCACTCCAAGGACGCTTCGCGTCGCAACTTATGGATCCCCCCCGTTGCCCCCAAGGAAAGTGTCAAATCATCAACGCCAACCAATGGAATGAGAATACATGAAAATGGACTTTACATTTAGACGTCTCATTGTGAACCCGCTCCCTGCGACCGGAGGACTGCGGCCCGCTGCTGGAGCACCTCACCCACGGCCTCCTCCGCGCCCTACTTCCCGAACAGCCTTTCCACTTCTGGAGGGACAAGCAGCAACGGGAAGTCGACTTCGTGCTTCCGCGCCCCGGAGGCGGCGTGACGGCGATCGAATGCAAGTGGTCGAAGAAGGACAGCCCCAGCAACATCGACAGCGTTCCGCAGTCGGTATCCGAAAGGCAGGAAACTGATCGTGTGGTTTCACATGGTGACGACTTTGACGGCTCTCCTGGCGGGGCACCGCAGGCGTTATTGCGGTCCGTCCGCCCTTACCGGTCTCCTGGTATAGACTT
>PXAS01000418.1 GCA_003565815.1 PVC group bacterium | reverse complement strand
CTTTGCGATGACCTCATGCCGCTGGGACGGGAAATCATCGAATGCTGCCTGCGGGGCGGCGACATCAGCGCCTATGAACAATTCGTGCCCAATCCGACCCTGATGGACGAAGAAATCTGATTCGCAGGTTTCCTGAAAAACCTTGCAAGGGGCGCGGCATGGGTCGCGCCCCTTTTTCTTTTCAATGCCGCCCCCCGCGTCTTTCACTTGCAGAACGCCGTAAACACGCGTATGAGGTCGGACCCAAATGAACGATAAACGCACTTCCCTTCAAATTCACGACACGCTCACCGACACCTTGCAACCCGTCCGCCCCGCCGATGGCAAACGGCTGGGATTCTATTGTTGCGGCCCCACGGTCTATGCCTCCGCCCATATCGGGAATTTCCGCACGTTCATCGTGCAGGATGTGTTCCGCCGCGTTCTGGAACTCTCCGGTACCCCCGTCAAACATGTGCGCAACATCACCAACGTGGACGACAAAACCATCAAGACCGCCCGCGAGCAGGAAAAGTCGCTCAATGAATTCACCGCCTACTGGACGGAAAAATTTCATGCCGACTGCGAGGCCATGAACCTGTTGCGTCCCCACGTCGAGCCCGGCGCGGTGGAACACATTGCCGAGCAGATCGAAATGATCCGCGTGCTCATGGAAAAAGGACACGCCTACCGGGCCGATGACGGATCCGTGTATTTCCGGGTGGAGAGCTTTCCGCAATACGGACGCCTGTCCAAAGTGTCCGAGCGGGAATTGACCACCACCACCGCCGCCCGTTCTGACGATGAATACGACCGCGATTCGCTCGCCGATTTCGCCCTCTGGAAAGCCGCCAAGCCTGAGGACGGCGACAATTTCTGGGAAAGTCCCTGGGGCCCCGGACGCCCGGGATGGCATTTGGAGTGCTCCGCGATGAGCACCAAATATTTGGGACCCAGCTTCGACGTGCATTCCGGAGGCATCGACCTCACCTTTCCCCACCATGAAAACGAAATTGCCCAAAGCGAAGCCTGCACCGGAAAAACCTTCGCCCGCCTCTGGTTTCACGTGGTGCACCTCATGGTGGATGGACGCAAAATGAGCAAGAGTCTGGGCAACATGTACACCCTGGACGATCTCAAGGACCGGGGCTTTCTCCCCGCCGAAGTCCGCTACGGCCTCATTGCCGGGCACTACCGCAAACATCTGAATTTCACCCTGCCCGGTTTGGAGGCCGCCCGCCCCAACTTGCAACGCCTGGCCCGCTTGGACAAACGGTTGCGCGAGGCCGCCGGCAACCCGCCCCTCCTCAAATACGGCGACCTGTGCAAACGGGAAAACACGGACGAAACCCTGGGCCGCTTTGGTTCCGCTTTCGCCTCTTTGTTGGACAATCTCAACGTGCCCAAAGCCTTGGGCGAAACTTTCCGTGCCGCCGGCGAACTGGAGAAACAACCCGACGCCGCCACCGAAGCCGATTCTTATGGACTGCGGGTGCTGCTGGAGGCCCTGGGCCTGGAACTGCCACCCGTCGAAGTCGAAAAAGCCCCCGAACAAATCCGCGACCTCGCCGAAGCCCGTTTGCAGGCCCGCGCGGACAAGGATTTTGCCAAATCCGATGAGTTACGGGACGAAATTCTGGCCCTGGGCTGGCGCGTGAAGGACGTGAAAGGCGGTTACGAACTTGAACCCGCCTGATCCCTTGTCGGATACCCCGCAAACGCCCGGCGCCTTCGAAGTGCTGGCCAAAGACCCCGAAAGCGGCGCCCGGCTCGGACGGCTGCACACCGCCCACGGCGTGGTCCATACCCCCGTGTTCATGCCCGTCGGCACCCAGGCGACGGTCAAATCGCTCACCCCCGAAGACGTTGCCGGGCTGGGCTTCGAGATCATTCTGGGCAATACCTATCATCTCAACGAACGACCCGGTTCCGATCTCATCGAACGGATGGGCGGACTGCACGAATTCATGGGCTGGGACCGCGCCATCCTCACCGACAGCGGCGGATTTCAGGTGTGGTCTTTGGCGGAACTCAACAAAATCACCGAAGAGGGCGTCACCTTCAAAAGTCACCTCGACGGCAGCCGTCAATTCATGGGCCCGGTGGAATCCATGGCCATTCAGCGGGAACTCGGATCCGACATCGCCATGCTTTTTGACGAGTGCATTCCCTATCCGGCCACATTGGAATACGCCGAAAAGGCGGTGGCCCGCACCCTGCGCTGGGCCAAGGTCTGCCAAGAGCAACCCCGGGCCCCGGGTCAGTTGCAATTCGCCATCGTCCAGGGCGGGGAATTCGCGGACTTGCGCGCCCACTGCGCCGCCGAACTCACCGCCATGGAGTTCGACGGATACGCCATCGGCGGCGTGAGCGTGGGCGAACCCGACGAATTGATCCTCCCCGGCGTGGAGGCTTCTGTGGGGCATCTGCCCGAAAACAAAGCCCGCTACCTTATGGGCGTCGGCTTGCTGGACCAAATGCTCGAATCCATTGCCCGCGGGGTCGACATGTTTGACTGTGTCCTCCCCACCCGCATCGCCCGCAACGGGTCCGCAGTGACCCGCCGGGGACGCTACGCGGTCCGCAACGCCCGTTGGAAAGAAGACACCGGTCCCATCGAATCCGGCTGCACCTGTTACACCTGCCGGAAATACACCCGCGCCTACTTGCGGCACCTCATCAACTGCGACGAACTCCTGGGATATCGCCTCCTGACCCTGCACAACCTGCACGTCATGCAAACCGTCATGGCCGAAGCCCGAACCGCCATTGCCCAAGGCGTTTTTTCCGCCTATCGTCGCAATTTCCTCGCCGATTACCGCAAGATCAACGCCGATCCCGCTTGATCACAACTTTTGAATCGCTTCCAGCACCTTGGCCGGATGGGTTTCGGCATTGGCGACTTTCTTCCAATGCTTCGCCACTTTGCCGTCCGGGCCGATCAGCACCGTGGAGCGAATGACCCCCACGGAGATTTTCCCATACATGTTTTTTTCTCCCCAGGCGCCATACGCCGTCATAACGGCTTTGTCCTCGTCGCACAACAACGTGAAAGGAAGCCCGAATTTTTCGATAAAGGCCCGATGATCGCCGGAGGGGTCGGGGCTGATGCCGAGAATCACCGCGTTTTGATTATCGAATTCCGCCTGCAAATCACGGAAACCGCAGGCTTCCTTGGTGCATCCGGGGGTGTCATCTTTCGGGTAAAAATACACGACCACCGTCTTGCCGCGGTAATCGGAAAGTTTGTGCGCCACGCCTTTGGCATCGGGGAGGGTGAAATCGGGGGCTTGCGTTCCTTCCTGAATCGACATATGGGAATTCTCCTGTAAGTTGTTGGGTTGAAGCCCTAAAGTACTTGAAAACCGGATTTGCGCAAGTCATGAAATCATCTCCCTCCGCCACATGTTTTGGCATCGTCTGTTTGATCGCGGTCAGCCTGGTCTCCGGGCTGATTTCACAAAGACTTTCCCCCGATCCCTTGCCCTGGGACACGAGCTGGGACGAAGGGCTTCGCGAGGAGGTGTTGGCCGCGGGTTTCGAGGTGGTGGACACCTCGGAAATGCGTCGATTGGTGGAGGAAGGCCAGCATCTGGTGCTCGATGCCCGTTCCATGCAGGAATACGACATGGGACAAATCCCCGGCGCCATGCCCCTCCCCATCGCCGACTTTGAAGACCATTTTTTGGGAATCGCCCCCATCCTCGAACCCGATTCGCCCCTCATCGCCTACTGTTCCAGCGCGGAATGCGATCAGGCCCTGTTGTTGGCCGAACGCCTGCGCGAAGCGGGATATGCGAATGTGAAAATCTATCTGGACGGCTGGAAAGCCTGGCAGGCGGAGGTCGGACCATGAACGCCAAAATTTTGCGGGGACTGCTTTGGGCGGCGCGGATTTTCGTGGCCGCCGTGTTTTTGTATGCGGCCTGGGTGAAAATCCTCGATCCCCGCGCTTTCGGACGCGACATCCACAACTACCAGATGGTCTCCGGCACGTGGGTCACCCTCACGGCCCTGTTTCTGCCTTGGCTGGAACTCTGGTGCGCGGTCGCGATTTTGGCCGTGGGTCCCTTCCGTCGCTCCGCCTGGTGGCTCATCACCGCAATGATGGTGGTCTTCACTTACGCGAAAATCTCCGCCCTGCAACGAGGGCTCGACATCTCCTGCGGCTGCACCGGCAGTAACGACCCCATGACTTGGATGGGCGTGGCCGAAAACCTGATCCTGCTCATCCCCTGCCTCTTCGCCCTGATCTACGATCATCGCTGGCCCAAGCGTTGACTAACCTCCTCGCCCCCCCCCCAAGCCTGCCCGCACTCTCTGTCAAGGGATTTGAAACCCACGATCCACGAATGGACACGAATTCAGGACAATGATTTCCCCTGAATGCTCACGCGAAATATTGGTGTTCATATGGGTGAATTCGTGGTTTTCAAGAAATTTACAGTCCTATGAGCGGAGAATTACGGCTGATTTTTTGAGATTTAAAAAAAGGACCGTCGCAAGGTCTTCCGTAAAAAACCGCCATAAAACCCCGCCAATCCTTTCGGGGGGCCTCTGATGGACTGGGAGTTGTGAAATAGGAAATGAAAAAATAGAAATGGAGGTGATCCTGCGGATGCTTCGCCGGACTGCGGATCATCGTCGGAATCCCATTGGAAACGACAAATAATTCGCAGGACGGCATCGCCATTCGCAGAATTCCCTTCCCCCCAAAAAATCCGCAGGACGGCGAAGCATCCGCAGGGTAAAAAATCTTCGCATCTTTCTCCACATTCGCGCCCCCTCCGCAGGGATCAGCGGGTTTACAACTTCGATTGCCATCTTCTCAAAAAATCAGCCTTAGGGTACACGCAAAAACAAATTCACAGATTTAGAGCGTCGAGGCGCGTGACCTGCAAGGCGCGAAAACAAAGGAATATTAGCAATATTTCGTGTTTTCGCAACGCCGCAGGACGCGATGCATCGGCGGTCAAAATGTGAAGTTATTTTTGCGT
>PXAS01000092.1 GCA_003565815.1 PVC group bacterium | reverse complement strand
TCGGGAAATCCCACGCGGAAATTCCAGCTCACCTCAGCGAAGCGGATACAACGAAAACGCTCGGCATACATCCACGAAGCCAAGACAACCCAAGCGTTCACCATCCCCCTACGATGCCGACCCCAAATACCCATCACCACATGGAGACCCGGTATCCTTCCGTGACGACGATTCCAACGGAAACCCAGGCAAAGCCCACAAACCATCTCCCTGACAATCAAAGATTTCCGCTGGGCTTGACCCTCCTGGTCCTCACCCCCATCCCTTGGAAAAAACACCTACGACGACCCAAAATATTCTTCAAAACAGCAAGTCACAGCTACGACTACTGCTTCCGCTACTATGATGCCGATACGGGACGCTGGCCAAATCGCGATCCGATTGGGGAATTGGGTGGAGTGAATGTGTATGCTTATGTTACAAATAGCCCCATGTCCAATATTGAGTATTTAGGCTTTTGGGTTAATGTTGAGAAGTATCATTACAATGATTTTACACTACGAACACAGCTCGAATTCACTGCCAATATGAACCTTTGTGCATCTTGCGTAGATAGCACCGGTGATGGAGTATTGGACAAAAAATTATCAATTATCGAGTTGGAAAACATTAAAAATACAATCAAATCTGGCATCGAAGAACGCTTTATAGGTTTCACCAGGGAGATGCCGCCTGAATTTTCTCCGTATAACATTAGTGGGTTCAGATTCACCATGCTTACGAAAGATTTCGATGATAAATAAACCACATCTGTATGTTGTCATATGAAATCATCTAAATCCTACATTTTTGTATTTTTCTTGTTGTGGTGTATATTGGGACTAAATGTATTTAGTTTTGGTGATAACTCAGATGCTACAATGTTATTTAGTTGTCCCTCTCATATGTATGTCATCCTTTTTGGGGAGTTCATGGAGGTCCCCTTTGACTATTTGTATACGAATGAAAACCTATGGACTTGTTCTTTTGAAAATGAAGATCTATTAGTTAAAATCTATTACATTGAAGGCGAAATGAGTTATATTGAAACAGCTCCTGTTCGAGGTGTTTTTCCACATGAGAGATTCTACAGGAACTTGGAAACTGATGCCATAAAGCCTGATTACCAACTAGTTGATCACCATGGTTATACCGTCGGTGATATTATAAGTTCAATGATTCTTATTTTTGAAGAAAAACATTTGACTTTAAATGCCGAAGGACTGGTGCCGTTCATGCATCAGATATATCAAGAAAACGAAGGTCGAAAAGTAAGGATTTATCATGCTTACATTCTTTGTGCTGCTTTATTTGCACTTATTTTTTTCGTAATTCTATATGCTGTTAAAATTAGAAAAAGCACGATGTTGGATAATCGAGCAGGTAAGGAGTAAGGGGTCAGACCGGGAAAGGGAAAGGGGAAGGGGAAGGGGAAAGGGGAAGGGGAGGGGGAAAGGGGACCGCGATTTTTAACGTTTTGCGGGGTGCCCCCTTTCTTTGAGCTACCCTGAACCTCGGAGCGCCGAGGTGCTGGTTGTTCAGGATGGTTTGCATGGAAGAGCTTGCCGCCACGCTCCATGCCCCCCCCCTACTGCTATGCGTGATCAAGCAAATCCGGCGCCGTGAGCGCGTTTTCTCCGAGGCGAACCGCGGCTCGGTCCCCTGCCCGTCCATGCAAATACACCGCCGCAGGCACTGCGATTTCCGGAGCCAAATTTCCGCCCAGCAAACCCGCCAACATTCCCGCCAGCACATCGCCGCTGCCCCCCGTGGCCATGCCGGGGTTGCCATTGAGATTGAGCCATTGATCGCCGTTCGGGAAGGCGATTCGAGTTCGATTGCCTTTCAAAACGACGATACTCCGATATGTTTTGGCGACTTCCAGACATTTTTCAGCGCGGGCGCTTTGAACGTCGGCGGTGTCGCATCCACACAAAACCGCCATTTCCCCGGGATGCGGTGTGAGAACCCGCGGAGCGGCCGACGGGGGGCAATTTCCGGCATCCTCACGCATCCCGGCCAACAAGTGCAACGCATCGGCATCCACCACCAAGGGCAGCGGGCATTTGGCGAAGATCTGCCGGAGCAGTGCGGCGGTCTCCGGATTTTTTCCCAGGCCCGGGCCGATCACCGCGGCGCTGTAGGCGGAAAAATCAATCGCCTGTTCGGCCAAGGTTCCCATCGGACTCTCCCGGCCCGCCCGCACCATGATTTCCGGCAGGGCCGCATCCAAAAACGGGGCGCAGGAAGCCGGGGTCAGCATCGAAACCAAACCCGCGCCACTGCGAAGCGCGGCCCGGGCCGCCATGGAAACCGCCCCCGTCATGCCCGGATGCCCTCCGATCACCAATACGTGACCATAGCCGCCCTTGTGACTCTCCGGATCGCGCCGCCGGTTGAGTTGCGCCCATCGGGCCGGGTGCATGACGGAGATGGGTTGCACCGAGGCCTTGGCCAGTTCTTCCGGAGAAAACCCGAGGTCAATCACCGTGATCGATCCCGTCCATCGGGCGGATGTATCGTCCAGAAACCCCGCTTTGGCGGCGCCCAGGGTGAAGGTCGCATCCGCGCGGACGCAACGATCCGGATCGAAAGGCAGGCCCCGGTCCGCGTCCAGTCCCGTGGGCAGGTCCACCGCCAACACCCGGGCATCGGCGGCAAGGGCGCGAATGGTGGCCACGGCGGCGGCGGGGGTTTTGCGGGGCACGTCTCCGGTGCCCGTGCCCAAAACCGCGTCCACCACCCAATCCACGCAAGGCAACGTCCCGATTTCCACGGGCCAGTCTTCGGGGTCCGGACAAAAGGTGATGGGCACGCCCACGGTTTCGGCCCATTGCAAAAACTCAAGCGCGTCCCCGCCGACTCGCGCCCGTTCCGAGGTCACCCACACTTCCGTCCGCCATCCGGCGAGATGCAAATGAGCGGCAAGACCAAAGCCGTCCCCGCCATTGTTTCCCGGCCCCGCGCAAATCAACACCGACGGCCGGGCCGCCCCGCAAAGTGAAAAAAATTCGCGGGCCAGGCCCCGGGAGGCCCGCCCCATCAGCACCGTGCCCGGGATGCCCGCGGCCACGGCGCGGGCATCGAAATCGCGCATCGAACTTGAGGTGAGAAAAGACATGAAACCATGTTCTCACAAGCCTGCGGGCGATTGCAAGCAGAAGTCTAACATTTTGGGGTTGCCAAAGGCAGGTTTCCCGCCTATAGTCCGCGCCTGATTCACGAAGGTACCTACCCCGGCACCCTATTTTCAAACCCCAATTTTCAGTTGGCGCCCCTTGCGCCGAAAAGAGACACCCATGGACACAGCCACAAAACAAGATATCAAGGCGGATTTCGCCACACATGAAAATGACACCGGATCCGTAGAGGTTCAGGTGGCGATATTGACCGCCCGGATCAAGGAATTGACCGAACACCTCAAGATCCACAAAAAAGACAACAGCACCCGCCGCGGCCTGCAAAACATGGTCAGTCGCCGTCGTCGTCTGCTCAACTATCTGGAAAGCCGCGATTATGGCCGTTATCAGGCCCTGATTCAAAAGCTTGGCCTCCGCCGCTAAACGGCACGGCGCACCCTCCCCCACCCCCATCGGGTGGGTTTTTTATGCGCGCACCTGATTTCCAGCCCATCCGGGGCCATCCCCCCTTTCGATGCAAAACAAGAAGCGAAAGGGGTCTGCACAAGAAGACAAGAAGAAAGAAGAGACCAGAAAAATGAAAATGATGCAAGATGCGACCTCCATCGAGGTCCCCGTCGGCAACAAAACGCTGACACTCGAAACGGGCGCCCTCGCCCGTCAAGCCGCCGCCTCCGTGGTTGCCAGTATCGGGGAAACCTTCCTCTTTTGCGCCGTTTCCACCTCCAAAGCGCGCGAAGGCATTGACTTTTTCCCCATGCAAGTGGAATACAAAGAAAAGTTTTACGCGGCCGGACGATTCCCGGGCGGATTTTTCAAGCGCGAAGCCAGACCTTCTGAAAAGGAAGTTCTCATCATGCGCGTCACCGACCGCCCCATTCGCCCCCTCTTTCCCGAAGGATACCGCAACGAACTGCAAATCAACATGATGTTGATGAGCACCGACGGCACCCAGGAAGTGGACGCCATGGCCATCAACGCCGCCAGCACCGCCCTGACCCTTTCCGAGGTCCCCTTCCAGGGCCCCATCGGCGCCGTGCGCGTCGGTCGTGTCAACGGCGAGCTGATCCTCGAACCCACCCAGGCGCAAATGCTGGAGAGCGATTTGGACCTGACCTACGCCGGCACCCGGGACAAACTTCTGATGATGGAAGGCGAAGCCAAGGAAATCCCCGACGACGACATGGTCGCGGCCCTCAAGTTCGCCCATGAAGCCATCGTCGGCATCATCGACGCCCAGCTCGAATTCCGCAAAATGCTCGGCTTGCCCGACAAGGTCATCGAACCCGTTCCCGTGAACGAGGAACTCATGACCGCCGCCAAGGAATTCAAGGCCGCGGAACTCTCCGAGGCGCTGACCATCGCCGGCAAACTGGAACGCCAGGAAAAAGTCGCGGAACTCCGCGACGCCCTGAAAGAACAGATGAGCGAAAAGTTCCCGGAAATGAGCGACGAAGAGTACTTCCATCTTTTCGACGCCCTGGAAATCGAAGTCGTCCGCGACAACGTCCTCCTCCACGGCAAGCGCATCGACGGACGCCAGCCCGAAGAAATGCGCCCCCTCAGTGGCGCCGTGAGCCTGCTGCCCCGCACCCACGGCAGCGCCGTGTTCCAGCGCGGCGAAACCCAGGCCGTCGCCATCGTCACCCTCGGCACCGGGGGCGACGCCCAAATGATGGACGGCGTCACCGGCGGACCCCGCGAAAAGAACTTCCTGCTGCACTACAACTTCCCGCCCTACTCGGTCGGTGAAGCCGGACGGCTCGGCATGACCAGCCGCCGCGAAATCGGACACGGGAACCTGGCCGAACGTTCCCTCAAGAACATCATTCCGGCCGACTTCCCCTACAGCGTCCGCGTGGTGTCCGAAGTCATGAGTTCCAACGGCTCCACCTCCATGGCCAGCACCTGTGCCGGCACCATGGCGCTTATGGACGCCGGGGTGCCCATCACCGCCCCCGTGGCCGGCATTTCCGTCGGACTCTTCAGCGGCGCCGAGAAAAACGTGCTCGTCATGGACATTCTCGGTTCCGAAGATCACTGCGGCGACATGGACTTCAAAGTCTGCGGCACCCGCAAGGGGGTCACCGGCTTCCAGGTGGACCTCAAAATCCACGGCCTGAGCTGGGACCTGGTCGAAGGCGCCTTCGCCCTCGCCCGTCAAGGACGCCTGCAGATTCTCGACGCCATGGAAAGCGTGCTTCCCGCGCCCCGCGCGGAAATGAGCCCCATCGCGCCCCGCTACGAAAAAATCAAGATCGACCCCGAGAAAATCGGTGCCCTCATCGGACCCGGCGGCAAAAACATCCGCCGCATCACCGACACCTTCAAAGTGCAGATCGACATTGAAGAAGACGGCACCGTCAGCATCTTCAGTCCCGACGGCGACGCCCTCAAAGCCGCCGTTCACGAGATTGAAGCCAGCACCGGCGAAGCCGAGATTGGCAAGATGTACACCGGGCGCGTGACCGGCACCAAGGAATTCGGCGCCTTCGTCGAGATCCTGCCCGGACTCGAAGGCCTGGTCCACATCAGCCAACTCGCGGACTACCGCGTCAACCGCACCGAAGACATCGTCAACGTCGGCGACATGATCACCGTCAAATGCCTCGATGTGAGCGACAACGGACGCGTCTCCCTCAGCCTCAAAGCCGCCCTGGCCGAAGTGGTTGTGGAAGAAGCGCCCGCGGAATAGGCGCCCCGTCACGCAAACCGAAAACGCCCCGGAACACCGGGGCGTTTTTTTTGTTTGAGAGGTCAGGAAATAACGGCATTGGAAAATCAGGGCAAATCATTGAGCAAGGAAGTCCAAGACCATTCCGATCTGTTTTGAATTCGTGTGATTTTCGGATTGAGCTTTGTTGTCGGTGCGTTACGTGAGCCACCCGCCATTTCGCATTCATCCACCGCATCGCTCATCATCATTTTTTCTCCCCCCATGTCCATCTCCCTGGAAAAACTGAAAACCTGGACCACCGCCACGTATTTTGAAGAGGGGATGCGTTGGTTTGAAGCGGGGCGGGTGGAGCAGGTTTCGCGGAAAGGCAGTCTGTTCGAGGGTCGCCTTTCGATTCGCGACCGTCCCCAGCTCTGCAAGTTCAGTCTGGATGACGCGGGGCATCCCCACAATCAATGCCCCTGCCGGGTCTGTCGCGTGGAGGGCATGGTCTGCGGTCATGTGATCGCGCTGATGTTGGCCTGGCGGGCCGAGCACGCCGACCCGCATCTCGAACGGGAGGAACGTGTCGTCCACCGTTTGCAAATTCCCCGGGAGCGGCGGCGGGGCAGCGTTCGTTTGGGGTCCACGGGCATTCCGGCAACGTTGGTGCTGACGTTGCGCAGGAATTGGCCCCGGGAAGTACTCAATGATGAGATTCATGTGATCCCCTCCTTTGAAGTCGAGGGGCGCAACCGCCGCCCGGATCAGTTGCATCCCACCCAGGTGCTCAATCTCTCGGTCGAAGATGAAAAGATGCTGCTCCTGCTTGAGGATATGGCCGGGGGACAACTCCCGCCCGTCTTTGCGGTGAATCGCTTTGATCTCACCCAAATTTTTTCCTGGCGAACGGGCGGGACCCTGCGGATTTTGGATTGGCTCTTGCCGATTCAATTGATGGAAAAAGAAATCCTGCCCATGCTGACGGTGGATTTGCACGCCCCTTCGGGAGAACTTCAACTGAACCTGAGTCTCGACCTCCCCAAGGCGGCCCCCGCGGGCACGTCGCCCATCACCATCCTGGCCAAGTCGGCGGGCTGGGTGATCGCGGGAGACAATGCCTGGCCGCTTGCGGCGGTTCCACCGCCCGAATTGCAGGGGCTCTGCTCGGGTCCGGTGAAAATTTCGCGGGACAAAGTCATGCCTTTTCTCAAGGTGAAGCTTCCCGAGCTGGAAGAGGTCATGCTTGTGGACAATCGGGTGGATGTTTCCGTTTTCCGCACCGCGGAAGTCATCCCGGGCTTTCATTTGGCGCTCAAGGGGGGGCGCCAGTACGCCAGCGGCACCTTGCACGCGGTGTACGGAGACGCGGAGGTGGTGGCGGGCGGCCCGGAATCAGACAAGGTCCTGAGTCTGCCGGACCCGGAGGATCCCCTGGCTTACGGAGGACGGAATCTCCCGGCGGAGGAAGCGGCGCTGTCGCTTTTGCGCGAAAGCGGGTTCGTAGCCCGGAGCGGCGATCATTTGGGCACCGTGGAGGGGCAAACCGCCATTTTGAATTTACTGGCGCGGGTACGGTACGAATTCGAAGCCCGCGGATGGCGGGTGGAATTGCGGGGAGACCTCGCAGTCCTCGCCGAACGCGCGGCCCTGTTGCTGGCACAAGTTGGCATGGAGGCTTCGGAGGTGCCGGAGTGGTTCAAATTCCAATTGAACCTCCGGGGAACGGACGGGTCCACGGTCACGGAAGGAGCCATTCGCAAGGCGCTGGAACGGGGCGAGGATTTCATCGAGCACGACGGCGAAGTCATCCTGCTGCCCCGGGCCCAGGCGGAGGCGATCGTGGATGCGGTGGGCGAAGCCAAACCGGGTCCCAATGGCGAACTGCAAATCCCGCGCCGGAGTTGCGGCTTTGTTTCCGCCCGGCTGGCGGGCGCCAAGGGGCTGCCTGTTTCCGGCGATCCGGCTTGGCTGGAAGAGGCCAAACAACAAAATCAGGAAGTCAGCCTGGAACCCGTGGACTTGCCCGCCGCCCTTCGGGGCGTCCTGCGTCCCTATCAAGAGTACGGCGTGCGCTGGTTGCGTTTTTTGGAGAAGGCCGGGTTCGGCGGCATTTTGGCCGACGACATGGGGTTGGGCAAAACGCTGCAAACGCTGGCCTGGCTGGCCCTCCCCCGCCTCAAAAATCCGGATCAACCCGCGCCCGCCCTGATCGTTTGCCCGGCTTCCCTGGTGGAAAACTGGGTGGAGGAGGCGGGGAAATTTCTGCCGGACATGAAGGCCGTTCCCATCTTGGGCAGCAAACGGGACGCCTGTTGGCGGGAAGTGGCGGATGCGGATCTGGGGGTGATTTCCTACGGCCTGCTGCGCCGCGACCAAAGCCGGGCCGCCAAAATCCAATGGTCGGCGGTGGTGCTCGACGAAGCCCAGCATATCAAAAATCCCGGCACGCAAAACGCCAAGGCCGCCAAACAACTTTCCGCCGATCTTCGGGTGGTGCTGACAGGCACGCCCATGGAAAACCAAGTCCGGGATTTGTGGTCGCTGATGGATTTTCTCATGCCCGGGTATTTGCAAACCCAGGCGAAATTCCAAAAACGTTTCGGATCCGTCATCGACGCCGGAGGTCCGGGCGCCGCCTCTTCCATGCAGGTGCTGCGCCGCAAAATCCGTCCTTTTCTGTTGCGCCGATTGAAGCGGGACGTGGCCAAGGACCTGCCGCCGCGGCTTGAAAAAAGGGTCTATTGCGATTTGACCGCCAAGCAACGGGTCCTGTACGACGCCATGGAAGCGAAAGTGAAAGCCGAAGCGGAAACGGCGATGAACGCCGGAAAACCGCAAATCGCCATTTTACAAGGTCTCATGCGCCTGCGGCAAATTTGCTGCCATCCCGCGCTCCTGCCGGAAAGCGCCGGGCAGGAGGTGGAGAGCGGAAAAATGGATATGTTCATGGAACTGCTCGACGAAGTCATCGACGGCGGCCACCGCGCCTTGGTGTTCAGTCAATTCACCTCCATGCTCGGGCTTTTGCGCACCGAGTTGGATGCCCGGGGCATTGCCCACAGTTATCTGGACGGTTCCACGCAAAACCGACAGGCCCTGGTCAATGACTTCAATCAACGGGACGATATCCCCGTGTTTCTCATCAGCCTCATGGCGGGCGGGACCGGACTGAATTTGACCGGCGCGGATGTGGTCATGCATTACGATCCGTGGTGGAACCCCGCCGTGGAAGACCAGGCCACCGACCGCGCCCACCGCATCGGCCAAGAGCGCACCGTTTATTCCATGAAACTCATCGCCCGCAACACGCTTGAGGCCCGCGTGGCCATGCTTCAGGACAAAAAACGGGAGTTGATCGAGTCCGCGCTTTCCAACGACGAGGCCGTCATGGAGCGCTTGAGCTGGCAGGACGTCCGGGAGCTGTTGGAAATGTAATTTTTCAACCGTTGGGGATGGAAATTGCATTTCGTCGATTTCCCGGATTGACAAATCGTCTCCACTTGCGCAACAATATATATATTCAACCCCAATCCAAGGAAGAACCCATGAAGAAAACCAGCCGTCTTTTTTGCACCGTGTTATTTGCCGCGACTTTTGCGCGCGTATCCGCCCAAGCCATTGTGGATCAAACGCCCTTGAACCAAAACGTGCGATTGGGTGCGATTTTGGAGTGGGAAGGTGATGCATCCGGCGATGAAGTCTGGGGCTTTGAAGTGGGCTACGCCCAACGCATTTACCCGATCGACCAGATGTTTTTTTCCTTTGGACATGTGGCCAGCAGCGATTTGGAACAAAATTATTTCCTGCTGGGCTTCGAGCAACAATTTGCCATCAACTCGAGGATCGCTCCGTACGGCACCAGCGGCGTCGGCTACATTTGGAATGACGACAAGATTGGCGACGCCAACAATGAAAGTCTTTTTGGCAAAGTGGGCGCGGGCGTCATCGTTGTGGTTTGCCCCGGCTGGTCGGTTATTGCGGAAGTGAATTACCAAATCGCCCGCGATTCCATGTGGTTGGACGAGGACGGCTTCCACAACACCAACTGGCAAACCATATTTGGCTTGCGCTATTCCTTCTGAAGGAGCCCCGCCCCGAATGACGCGCGTATTGTTTGTTTGTCTGGGGAACATCTGCCGTTCTCCAACCGCGGAAGCGATTTTTCGGGACAAGGTCGAAAAAGCCGGTCTGGCGGAAGATTTCGAGATTGACTCCGCGGGCACCATCGGGGAGCACAGCGGAAACCCGGCCGACAGCCGCATGCGCGAGCATGCGGCCCGCCGGGGATACGATCTCAGCAGCATATCCCGTAAAATTCATCCCGCAGATTTTCACCGCTATGATTTGATTCTGGCCATGGACCGGGAAAATCTGGTGGATTTGCGCGATATTTGCCCCCCCGAACATCGGGCGAAAATCCGTCTGATGATGGGCTATGCGCCGCAATTGGGCGTTGAAATCGTTCCAGACCCTTACTACGGCGGCAGCCAGGGATTTGAACGGGTGCTCGATTTGCTCGAACTTGCCTGTGAAGGGCTTTTGCGTGAATTGACGCCATGAGGATCCCATGAGCGCGCCTCCCGCCCTTGCGCGTCAAGTCGCCGCGGCCTTGGGTTCAAGGGTTGAACACAGTGTCCGCCAAGGCGGTGGTTGCGTTGCGGGCGCTTGGAAAATGCAACTCACGGACGGGCGCTCGGTCTTTGTCAAAACCGTCTCCGGCCCCTCGCCGTTTGAGGCGGAAGCTTTGGGATTGCGTCATTTGCAGGTTCCGGGCGGTGTCCGCGTTCCGGAAGTGAATCACGTGGAGCCCGGTCTGCTGGTGCTGGAGAACATCCGCTTTGGTCGACCCGCATCCGATTGGCAAATACAATTTGGACGGCGACTCGCGATTACCCACCAAAAAACCGACGATTCCTTTGGGTTTGATCTCGATCATTTCATTGGCGAAACCCCGCAAGCCAATCTTCAGCGCATCCCCTGCAAACCCGGGGCCTGGAGAGAATTTTGGTGGACCCATCGCCTGGAGCCCATGATCCGCCGGCTCCCCCGGGAAACCGGGACCCGCTTCGCCCGACTGGAAACGCGGTTGCCCGACATCATTCCGGACACCGACTTTCGTCCCGCGATCCTACACGGGGATTTGTGGAGCGGGAATGCGGCAGCGGACGCGCAAGGGTCCCCCATCATGTTCGACCCTGCCGCGTATTACGGTCATCCCGAAGCGGATTTAGCCATGACCCGAATGTTTGGCGGTTTCCAACCGGCGTTTTACGAGGCCTACCGGGAAGTTCATTCCTTGGAGGAAGGCTGGAGTGATCGGCTGGATTTTTATATGCTTTATCATGTCCTCAATCATCTGATCCTCTTCGGCAGCGGATATGCCGCCCATGCGGAACAATTGTTCAAAAGGTTTTCCGGATGAAAGACCACGCCCATCAACTTCACCGCCAATTGGTCAGCCTTTGCCCCATGCGCCGCCGGAAAATCATGGCCGGCGAACATACCTTCAACGTGTGGAGCGCGTGCAATTTGGATCCTCTGCTCGACGCTCTTTCCCAAAAAGCCAACGATCATCCGGATGTCGTCGATGAGCGCCTGCCATACTGGGCCGAACTTTGGCCCTCGGCGCGGGTGATGGCGGAAGCGATTCTGAGTCTGCCGACCCCACCGGCATCCCAATGGCTGGAATTGGGCTGCGGCCCCGGACTCGCGGGGGTTGCCGCCAGCAGGCTTGGCGTTCCCGGCATCTGGACCGATTACATGCGGGAAGCCCTCTGGCTGGCCGAACTCAACGCCATGGAAGAAGGGATCCAATCCCCGGAAACCATGATTCTCGATTGGCGCGATCCCCCGGATCATCTCCGCGTGCCCTGGCTGTTGACCTCAGATGTGGTGTATGAAGAGCGGAACTTCGGCCCCCTTTTGGACTGTTTTGATGCCCTGCTTACCCCCCGGGGGGAAATTTGGCTGGGCGAACCCGGACGTCCGGTTGCACGGGACTTTTTCAAGCATCTGGATGCGGCGGGGTGGAAATGGAATTCCCTGCTGCAAGTCGACAAGGTCAGCGTGTACCGCCTCCACAGATCTTGACACGGATTGCGGGCCACGGATTGGGCGAAAAAATATCGGCAATAAAATACCTGTTGCTATAAGGGGCGAGATCATGCGCGGCAATAAAATACCTGTTGCTATAAGGGGCGAGATCATGCGCAAGGGATTGTCGGGAAGGTCTCAGGGATTCAGATCCAAAAAACCAAAAGGGCGCCAAGGGCCACGAGTACGCCGATGCCACAGGCGACCATGCCCAGGCGTTTTTTCATTCTTTTTTTTTGGTTCAGGGCTTCCTCGGCGGCGAGGCGCGCTTTTTCCGCTTCCTCTTCTTCCAGCGCTTTCTTTTTCCGGTTCTCTTCGAAGCGATTGAGAATCTTTTGAATTCTTTCCCGCACCGCCTGAAAATCCGGGAACCTTTCTTCCGGATCCACGGCCATCATGCGCATCAGCATCGTGGCGGTTGCCTTGCTGAGGTGCGGGGCATGTTGACGGGGATCGGGGGTCGGAATTTCAAAGCGGTGCAAAACCACTTCGCGGGAGGTTTTGCCGAAAAAGGGCGGTTGCCCGGTCAGAATATGCCAAAAGGTGGCGCCCAGGCTGAACTGATCCGAACGGGCGTCAAATTTTTTCCCTCTGGATTTTTCCGGGGCGATGTACAGGGGGGTCCCCAGAATGCGGTCCTCTTGATCGCCGCCGAAACGGGCGATGCCAAAGTCGGAGAGCTTGGCCAAGCCCTGTTCATTGAGCAAAATGTTCGCGGGTTTGATGTCGCCATGAATCAAGCCCACTTCTTCGGAAAGAATCAATCCCTTGGTCACTTGGGCCATGATGCCCAGCCACCCTTCTTCGTTTTGCGCTTCTCCGGGATTGATGCATTCGTCCAGATGAATCCCCTCCACATATTCCATGACAAAATAGGGTTGTTCATAGACTTGGCCGAAAGAATAGATGTGAACGATATTTTTGTGATTCAGGGCGGCGGCGGCTTTGGCTTCGCTCAAAAGGGCATCCACAAAAGAAGGGTCCCGGCCAAATTTCGCGTTGAGCACCTTGAGGGCGACCTTGCGCTCCAAATGGGCGTCCCGGGCCAAATACACCGCCCCCATGCCGCCCCGTCCCAGCTCACGCATCAAATAATAATCGCCGAGCTTTCCGGGGACGGTGGTGGTTTTGCCGCATTCGGGACATTGAATTTCTTCAAACACATGAAATTCGGAGACTTCCAACATGACATCGCAATGTTCACATTTCGCACGTCCCAGTTTATCTGTTCGGATGAGTGTTTGCGTCTCCATGTCAGAAATATTTCATGCCAAAACGAATCATTGAAAAAGGTTGCCCACGGCCACGGGTGCGCGGCTGCCATGCAGGTTACGGGAAAGGGGTTGTAAAACATAAGGCCAGCTTATGCCGGAGGGGGCGGAAAATTCTCCATAGGCGCGGAAGTGGCGGGCGGCGTCATTCGGTCGTTCCTGAAGCATGTATTCATATCCGGAGGCCAACTCCATCAGATGCGCGTAGTAGGGGCGGGCATCGCGCATTGCCCGCGTCAGGTCACGGCTTCTCGCGGTACCCAATGCTTTTTGCGCCAGCAGTCGCGGATCTTCCGGCGGAACGCGTCCGCCGTCAAACACGATCGGATCCTGATTGGCGGCGGCCTCCAACAGGGCCCGGGCGACATCCGGTTGTTGGGCGTAAATCATGATGCCCGCGGCGAGGAACCGATACCAGCCCTTGGCCGCGTGTTCATCGGGAATTTCACGCGTGGCATTCACCAAACCGTTGCGCACTTGCGAGGCGTCATTGCGCAACAATCCTTGTACGGCGGCCTTCAGTTGATTTTCCTCCGCTTGCAAAATGGGGACATGCAACTCGCGGTCGGGACCCGAATAGATCACTTCGACAGGCACGGTTGATTTCATATAGACCAGCGCCCCGGCACCGATGCCCATAACCAGCAAAAACCCGGCCAGGGCCGGAAGCCAAGTGTTTTTTTTCTTTTCCCGGATGTTCTTCCCGGTCATTTTTTCCGCGAGACGGCGTTCCTCTTCCGCTTTGCGGGACGCGTCCAATGCCAGTTGCAAGTCCGCCAACAGGGAGGCATAGGTGGGATACCGTCGGGACGGGTTTTTGTCCATCATCCGGCGAATCACCGCCGAGGTTTTCGGGGTGATCTCCGGGTTGATCTCCATGAGGTTGGGCGTTTCCTGTTTCAGAGAGGCGATGACCACTTTGGTGGGGTTGGCTCCGTCGAAGGGAGGTTTTCCCGCCAAGGCGTGAAACATGGTCGCGCCGAGACTGTATTGGTCGCTGCGGCTGTCTTCCCCTTTTTTACGCGCTTTTTCGGGGGCGATGTAATACGGCGTGCCCCAAACCTCGATTTCATCGCCGGATTCCATGAACCGCGCCAAGCCGAAGTCCACCACTTTGCCCACGCCCTCCCGGTCCATCAAAATGTTCGCGGGTTTGATATCGCCATGGGTCAATCCGGCATTGTGCGCGGCCTGGAGGCCTTTGGCCACATCCAGTCCGATTTCCAGCATGCGCACCTCGGGAACGATGCCGCCGTCCGCCATCATTTCGTCCAGGCGCTCCCCTTGCAACAATTCCATGACAAAATACGGTTGGTGCTGCTCTCGCCCGAAGGTATAGACCTGCACCACGTTGGGATGGTTCAACGTGGCCATGGCCTGGGCCTCTTTTTGCAGGGTCTCCAGCATTTTCGGATCGTCGCCGAATTCCCGGCGCATGACCTTGAGGGCCACCAAACGGTTCAGGGTCTCGTCTTGGGCCAGATACACGCACCCCATGGCCCCGCGCCCAAGTTCTTCAATGAGAATGAGGCTGCCCAACCGTCCGGGAACTTTGATTTCCTTTTGACAGGCGGGACAAACGATATCCTCGAAAACATCGAAATCTCCCACGTCCAATTCGGCGCCGCAATGCGGGCAGGCAATTTGCTGGACGTGTTCGGTGTAAATTCCCAGGGTGTTTGCGTTCGGGTCCATGTAATCGTAATCGAGGGGGTGAATCAGAAGTTGTCAGACAATGCGGGGATTTCGGAAGGTTCCAAGGCGCGGTCGTAAATGCGCGCGCCGCCGATCCGCCCTTTCCAACGACCGATTTCCACGTCACTGGCCGCTTGCGCCGACACATCGTTGGGTCTGGGGATTTGGGTGATGCCCTGCATGTTGCCCTGCCAAACCGGTTGGGAATCTCCGTCCAAATACACGCGCAAACGGTTTCGCGGGCTTGTTCCGTCAAAAGTGACCACCAGAACGGACCATTTGTTTGGCGGGATCACCACTCCGGTATTCATGAATCCCTCGCCGATTCGGACGGCAAGTTCACCTTGGCCTTCCGTGTAAATCGAAAACAGGGCCCGGGTTCCCTCGGAATCGTCGATCAATTTTTGGGTGAGAATGTTGCGATTGCTCCCATCCCAAGGCTCGGGATACAGGCGGAAGGCAAAACTGATTTGCCGGCGGCTGAATTCGGAGCGGCTCGGGATTTCCACCCGGGCATTGCGTCCATCAAATTGGATGGCGCCCTGCACCTCGTCGTCAGGCACCCAAACGGCGTTCCCCTCCAAGGTCCCCGCGGCAACGGGCGGTCTCCCCGGGGGGGCATTGAGGACGTTTCCGTCTTGAACCTCATTGAATCTCCAATTGGCGAGCACGCCCCGCTGAAGGTTATTTTCCGATGTTTCGGCGACCACGGGGGGTTCGGGTTCTTGCGAGGGGGCGTCGGCCAGTAGACTTCCCGGCACGGCAATGGGCGCACGGGCGACGTGCAATTGCGGGGCCATGGCCTGCAACACATAGGGCCATTCCTGATTGAGGGGAACCGGGTAAATCGCATAGGCTTGGAAATGTGTTCCGGCCGCGTCCGCGCGCCCCTGCAAGAGATGCTCATAGCCTTTTGCCAACTCCAAAAGATGGAGAAAATAGGGTTCCGCCCCGCGAATGGCGCGGTCCAGGTCGCGGCTTCGCACCGTGCTCAGTGCCTGTTGCGCCAACAATCGGGGATCTTCGGAAGGCACCCGTCCCCCATCGAAAATAATCGGATCCTGATTGGCCGCCGCCTCCAGCAACGCCCGGGCCGCATCCGGTTGCTGCGCGTAGAGCATCATGCCGGCCACCAAAAAATTGTACCAGGCCTTGGCCGCGTGTTCATCGGGAATCCGTTGCGAGGCAAAGGACAATCCGGTTTCCACCCGATCGGGATTATTTTGCAGCAGGCCCTGAACCGCATTCTGCAGGTTGTTCACTTCCACCCGGATCAAAGGCCGGTGCAACTCGCGGGAAGGCCCGGGATATTCCACCCGGGTGGGCCGCCCCCCCCTGGTTTGCAGGACGACCACCACCCCCACGCCCACCGCGATCAACAGGGCGACGCCCGCCATGATGGGCACCAAGGGACTCTTTTTTTTCTTTTGGCTTTCCCGCAGGGCTCGCTCCGCGTCCTGTCGTTGCCGTTCCACCTGTCGCGCCGTTTCCAGCGCCGAGGAAATCTCCGCAACCCAGCTTTGAAAATTCGGATATCGGCGGGCAGGATCTTTGTCCAGCATGCGTCCGATCAGCGCCACGGAATTGGCGGTGAGTTCCGGGTTCATTTCGTGTAAATCCGGCGATTTCCCTTTCTGAACCTTGTGGAAAAGCTCCTCCTCGGTTTCGCCCTCGTAAGGCGGATGACCGCCCAATGCATGAAAAAGGATCGCCCCCAGACTGTACTGATCGCTCAAGGAGTCGGCGGTGCCCGCCTGCATTTGTTCGGGCGCACGGTAAAAGAGCACATCGGAGTTGGCCGGGCTTTCCCCGGCATCGGCACGCAATCGAAAGAGTCCGAAATCCGAGACTTTGGCCACGTTTTCTTTGTTCAGCAAAATGTTGTCCGGTTTCAAATGCCCATGGCTGATCCCGGCCTTGGCCGCAACCGCCAGGCCCTTGGCCACATCCAGCCCCATTTCCAGGGCCCGCACTTCGGAAATGCCGCCCTCCGCCGCCAACAGGGTCGCCAAGCGTTTACCCTGCATCAATTCCATGACCACGAACGGCTGGTTTTTTTCTTCCCCGAACGAATACACCTGCACCACGTTCTTGTGGTTCAAATTGGCCATGGCCTGCGCATTTTCCCGCAGGTTCGCGAGCATTTCGGGATCCTCGCCGAACTCGGGCCGCATCACTTTGAGCGCCACCAGACGGTTGAGATTCTCATCCTGGGCCATGAACACCCCGCCGGTTGCGCCCCGTCCCAATTTCTCAATGAGAATGAAATGCCCCAAACGGCCCGGGACCGTGATTTCCTTTTGACAGGCGGGACACAAAATGTCTTCGAGGACATCGAAATCCGCCACGTTCAGTTCGGCTTGACAATATGGACAGCCGATTTGCTCGACATGGTCCATGTTGATTCCCATGGTCTTTTCGTTAGAATTCATTTTTTCTGTATGAATTGATGTGTGTTGAAGTAAAGGAAATTCTTCATGAACCTACCATACGAAACTCATGTCTTTCTTGGCAATGACAGACTTCCTCTTCGACCCTCTTTTTTTCCATGAACCCGATCCCCTCCCCTTTTCAGACATTCCAAACCGGTGATCAGCCCCGGCGCGAACGCGCGGACAAGTGGTTGTCGGCCCGATTCCCGGACTTTTCGCGCAGCCAAGTGCAAACCTGGTTTCGCGAAGGCCGGGTCACCCACGAGGACGCCACCCCGCTCAAACCCGGGGAAATCCTGCCGCCAAATTGTACCGTGCGCGTTCAGGCGCCGGAACCGGAAACACGCAGCCTTCCCACGGCATCGCCCATGGACCTGGAGATTTTACACGAGGACGAAAGCCTGATTGTGGTCAACAAACCCCATGATCTCGTCGTACACCCCGCCCCCGGCCACCTCGACGGCACCCTGACCAACGCCCTGCTGCACCGCTATCCCGACCTTGCCGGGGTCGGCGACCCCATGCGACCCGGATTGGTTCACCGCCTGGACGCGGACACCAGCGGCGTCATTGTGTTCGCCCGCACCGCGGAAGCGCTTGCGGACTTGCAGCGGCAGTTTCACGACCGGGAAACCCACAAAACCTACCAATGCCTTGTGCGCGGCATCCCCTCCAAGGCCGAAGGGGAAATCGATCTGCCCCTCGGGCGGCATCCGGTGGACCGCAAACGTCGGGCCGTCAACGGCGTGGGCGCCCGCCCGGCCCTCACCCGTTATCGGATGCTGGAAGGACTCGCCGCCGGAACCGCCGCCCTTTTCGAAGTGGAAATCCATACCGGGCGCACCCATCAGATTCGCGTTCACCTCGCCCATATCCGCCATCCCGTGCTCGGCGACGCCGTTTATGGCGGACGCCGCCCCCAGCTCCCGGGAGGCTGGCCGCAGGCCTCCCGACAAATGCTTCATGCCTTTCGCTTGCGTTTTTCCCATCCAAAGGACAAGGTTCCCCTTGAAATCACCGCCCCTTTGCCCGAAGACATGCAAAATTATCTCGATGCATTAAGAAACCGAACCCCATGAAAACCACGCTGCACCAAACCTTGACTTTATTGGCCGCCCATCTGGAGGGCCTCCGTGAGCAGGGCGTGACCCGCCTGACCGTTGGCGCCGCGCTCCCGGAACTCCGCAAAACCGCGCCCCCCAATCCGCCATCGACCTCGCGTCCGGACCGGGCGACCGCGCGTCCCCCCACTTCCGCCCCCGCCCCGGCGGCGTCCCCTTCATCCGCCGTCTCCCCGCCCGCCGCCGCTCCCGCCGCCGCTCCCGCCGCCAAGCGCGCCGGACCGGAACTCGTCTATTTGCGCGCCGAACGCCTGCCGGAATGTCAGGATGCCCACGACCGCTCGGAAACCGCCATCATCCTGGTCTGCGAGCAAAACGACCTCCTCGGTGAAAACGGCGACCTGCTGGCCAAAATGATGCGTGCGATTGGATACCCCCTCCCCGCGGACGCCTGTGAACCTTTGCAGGCCGTGGCCGATCTGCATGGCAAAGCGGCGCGGATTTTGTGTCTTGGCGCAGCCGCCCACGCGGCCGTTTCCACCTTGAAAATGGACCTCTCCCTTCTGCGGGGAAAATGGCAAAGCACCCCCGCCGGCCGCATGATCGCCACCCATGGCCCCTCCTATCTGGAAGGAAACCCCGCCGGAAAAAAAGCCGTCTGGACCGATTTGAAGAATCTCCTCCAAGACCTCGGTCTCGACATTCCCGATTGGACCCAAAAACAGATCAAAGGCGCGTAAATCCGTCGCGCAGGCCGATCTCCACCCCCTAAATTCGTGAGATTTTCGCGTCGACGCCGCACAACCTCAAGAATGCGGGTCCAAATCAACGTTCATGGTTTTTCCGCCGTCCCCCCGGGCAAACCCGCCGGCTTCATTCAAGCGCACGCCGCCCGCCTGCAGGCGCATCAAGGCCTTCAAGGGGCCACTGATGGACGTCGGGGTCCCTTTTTCGATGCGGCGAACCAGCATCGACTCCCTGAGCCGAAGGGATTGGGTCAAATGTTCTTCCTGACCCGGCAAGGTGAAGCCCTTTTTGCAATTCGGACAACGCCCGCGCTTGTCTTGGTCCGCATCCCGCACCCATAATTTCTGACCGCAATAGGGGCAACTCATCTTGAAATCCGTCTCCCCCTCGTTGCGATAGAGAAAAAACCCGGCGGGGATTCGCCAATCCGGCGGCAGGGCGTCCAGAATTTGCGTCATGTTTTGCAGGCTGATCACGTCCACAAAGCGCATCAAACCGACCATCAAATCCACGGACGACGCCAAGGTCTTTGCATTTTCCGGCGGGGCGACCAAGGGGTGAATGTGCATCCGGTGGTTGGACAGCATGAACGTATGTTCCCCCGCGTTTTCCTCGTTGGGCAGCGCCCCCACATCATCCATAAACCAATCGATCAATTCCTTTTGATCGGCGACCAGCAAGAGTCGCAATTTCGGCAGTTCACTTTGTTCCGACATGAGAAAAATCCTTTGACTTGGGAGAGGTGACCATTCAGGGCGATGCAGTTTTCAGTGCAGTGTAGATAGTGCCCATTAAAATGTCAAACAGAGAAAGTTCAACATTTTTGTCCTTTCCGAACCTTGAATCCGTGGGAGCGTTGCAAAGTTCCCGCGAAATCAGGTTTCACTCGCAATTCCCCGGATTTCATGGCAAGAGCCTTTCCATGGACACTCCCCCCGGCTTCTACGTGATCGGCACCCCCATCGGCAACCTCGAAGACATGACCTATCGG
>PXAS01000334.1 GCA_003565815.1 PVC group bacterium | reverse complement strand
TTGTCGGGATTTCCGCAGGTGACGAAAATGGGCAGTTCGGGTTTCAGTTCGTGGATTTTCTTGAAGTGAACCGCCGTGGCCCGACTTTCCTTTTCGAGGATCATGTCGAGGATGACGATGTCGATTTTTTCGCTCTTGATGAGTGCAAGGGCTTCGCCGGGGGTTTCGGCGCTGCGGACCTGATAGTTGTCCTCGCGCAGGATTCCGGCCATGAGGTTGAGCTGGTCGGGGTGATCGTCGACGAGCAAAACCGTGGCCCGGGCGTCGGGCAGGTCGGTGGTGACTTTGGCGGTCGGACGGGCCAAGGGCAGGTACACCGAAAAGGTGGTGGATTCCCCCAGGGTGGAATCGACGAGCAAATAACCACCCATGTAGTGGATCATGGCTTCGGCCAGAACCATGGGGAAGTTGCTTTCGTCTTTGCCGGAGACAAACAGTTGGTCCACCTGTTCTTCGGTCAGTCCTTTGCCAGAGTCCTGGATGTCGATGCGCATGAATTCGCCGGCGGGCACCATTTCCGAGCCATAGTAGGGATGGTCATGGTACACGGCGATGGAGGAAAGGACGATGTTTTTGCGTTCTTTGCTCTCGTAGGCCGCGAAGACGAGCAGGTTTTCCATGACTTGGTGCAGGTAACGTGGGGCGGCCCGGGTCTCGAAACCGGTGGAATCGGGGATATAATCGATCTGCATGTCTTTGAGGGCGGGCTGCCTTTCCCTGAGGGTCTCGTCTTCCAGAAATTCGGCGAGAAAGGCTTCCAGTTCCAGGGAAACCCCGGGAAGCCGGTTGCGTTCTTCCAAATATTGCAGATCGCGGGTGAGGGATTCGATGGCTTTGGCGCTGGCGGAGGCCTGCATGAGTCCCAAATCTCCGCTGTCGAAGCTGGGCTCGCCGGAGAGATCCAGGGTGGTGCGTTCGAGACGGGACTGAATGTCCGCCGCCGACAAGCGAATGTCGGGCAGGGCCTGGCGGCACATGAGGGCGTACAGCTGGAGCTTCTGGGCACCGAACAGCTTGGACATCACCCGGTGCCGTCTGCGGCGGGTATGGTAGGTTTCGCTGACATCCCGGATGAGCCCGGTGTACACCACTTCGTCATTGAATTTTCCTTCGGAGACGATGTATTCGTAAATGATGTCTTTGCGGGTGTCGGTCTGTTTGAGGTGAATTTCCTGGACCGTCCCCACGCGGAAGAGGTCGACTTCTTCCTGGTCGGCGGGCTGGTGGGCCTCGACGTTGCCCAAATGCTCGCCGGTGAGCACGTCCCAAACGAACATGCCCTCGGCAGTGGCGGGCTGGAGACCGAGCAGCTTGCCCGCCATGGGGTTCATGGAGGTGAGGCTGCCGTCCTTGGCAAAGGTGACGATGCCGTCGTTCAAATCCTGGAAAATGGATTTGAGGCGGTTCATGGTGAGATCCAGGGCGTCAATTACTTTGTTGTATTGGCGGGCGATTTGGCCGACTTCGGTGAAGGGCTCCACCCGCACGCGCTTGGAGAGGTCCCCGGTGCGGGCATGGTGTTCCATGTCTTCCAACAGGAAGATGGTTTCGGTGCGGGCGCCGTGTTCGCTGATGTTGAGGCCGGCGTGTTCCTCTTCGGAGGAAACCCGGAAGGGGAAATAGTGGTTGATGACCCAGAGGAAGGTGAAGGCGAGAACAAAGGACCAAAAGCCGATGATGACCACGCCGATGAGCTGGGTTTGAAACATGGCCATGCGGTTGACTTCGGTGCCGAGAATGCCCGGGTCCGCGAAGAAGGCCACGGCCAGGGTGCCCCAAATCCCGGGGGTCAAGTGGGCGGGCACGGCGCCAATGGCGTCGTCGAGTTGCAGGTTTTCAAGCAACCGGGTGGTGCCGATCATGATCAGCCCCCCCACGGCGCCGATGATAAGGGCGGCCAGGGGGCCGGTCTGGTCGCAGTTTGCGGTGACGGCCACGAGGCCGGCGATGGCGCCGTTCATGACCAAGGCGGGGTCGGGGAGTTTTTTGGTGAACGGAATGAACGCCATGACCGCGACCATGCCGCTGACGGTGCCGAGCAGGGTATTCATCATCACCAGGGGCACGTCGGAGGTGAAGCCGAGCACGGATCCGCCGTTGAACCCGAACCAGCCGAAGACCAACAGAAAGGTGCCCAGCATGGCCAGGGGCATGTTGCTTCCGGGAATTTCGACGGGTTTGCCGTTTTCGTCAAAGCGTCCGAGCCGGGGGCCGATGATGATGACGATGGCCAGGGCCACCCAACCGCCGGTGCTGTGGACGACGCTGGAGCCCGCGAAGTCATGGAAGCCTTGTTTGGCCAGCCATCCGGTGGGTTCGCCCAGCACGTCCGTGGCCCAGACCCAATGTCCGACAAAGGGGTAAACCAGAACCGAAAACACAACCGTGATGACCACATAGGAATAAAATTTCAGCCGCTCGGCGGTGGCGCCGGAAATAATGGTGGCGCCCGTGGCGCAGAACATGGCTTGAAAAATAAACACGCTGAACAGCATGGGGGAATCGGCGCCGGTGGGATTGAAGAAAAATCCGCTGCGCCCAAACCATCCGGCCGCGGACGCCCCGAACATCAGTCCGTAGGAAACGGCCCAGTAGAGCAGCACGGCGATGCCAAAGTCGACCACGTTTTTAAACGCGACGTTGATGGAGTTTTTGCTGCGGGTGAGGCCGCTCTCCAGGCAGAGAAAGCCGCCTTGCATGAGGAAAACCAATCCCGCGCAAAGCAGGATCCAGAGCATGTCAATGAGTAGGGGGTCCATGGAATGATTCCTTGGGAGTGTTGTTGGGGAGTTTGAGGGGGGAGATTGTTGTTTTCGGAGAGGACGATTTTTTGGCGTTCAATCAATTGATTTCAAAAATTTCGTCGAAATGATTCGTGATGCGGTCCCGTTTGCGGCGGGCGCCGCGGGCGGTGCGGCCGTGCTCGAGGATTTCCTGCCCGGATTCGTTGAATTCGATGGTGAGCTGAACCCGGGGGGCGGCCACGTAGTGACGTTCACGCAAGACGCCGTCCTGATACACGGATTCCACGCGTTGGTTCATTTCCTCGCCGTTTTCCCAGAGTCTGCGGGTTTCGATGAAATCCCGGTGGTGGCGTTCGCGGTCCCGCAGGCGCTTGCGTTCCACTTCCAGGCCGTGCTTCACGCGGTTGCCGTTTTCCACGTAATAGCCGCCGCGCCGATACCAAATTTCCGCTTCAGGATCCATCTCCTCGCTGTATTGCAGGTCAAAACGCCGTGAAGGCGCCTCCGGCAATGGAAAGCTGTCGATGGAAGACGGCGTGGCAATGGCGAGCGAGGTCAACAAAAAGAGCATGTAAAAGGGTCGGATCACGTTGGTTCAGGGGTTGGGGTTACTGAGATTGCATATGTTCCATCATGCGGGAAAACCCTCCATCTGCAAACCATGAAATGCTAATTATGTATGTTAAGTTTTTGCTAACTACAACATTGTATTGGTATTTAGAGTTAAATACAAAAATGTATAATTTAAATTTGGACAGTCCTTGTTGGATATTGGATGGTTTCCCTTGCGAATATTCAACACCCTACAAGGAACAATCCACCAAGACGGTTCACGACAAATGGCTTTCCCGCAGGCGGACGGGAAAGGAAATCAGAAACCACATGAGAAACCAAGCGGTACAGAATTCCCGCATCTCGCCGTTTCCAATGTGTTCTCCATAGATTCCCAGCGGCAACCATTTGCTGAAGCGGGAGACGAAAAAGAGCGTCCCGGCCCCGATGAGCGCGGTGGGGGCGATGACCCAAGGTTCCCATGTTTTCATGGGGTCTTTGTCGAAGAGGGTTTTTCCGGTCCGCCAACGGTACAGGGGCAGAAGTAGTCCACCGAGGATCAAATAAATTTCGACCATGGCCCGCGGCTTCTGGTTCAACCAGGAAGAAGTGTTGTGCAGGTTGGTTTCTTGTTGGTAATTCAACTCCTCCCAGAATTCCGGGGTGTCCCAACCAAACCACCATTGGCCCCAGCTGACTTCCTCTCCGGCGAAATAGAAACTGCCGAGCAACCAGCATATCAACCAGGCCTTGGTACATACATCCGGAAGTTTTTGATTTTTCCGGTGGAGTCGGAACATCCAGATCAGGGTGGTGAGGATGCCGATGAGGAGAAAGATCCAGGTCAGTTCCTCCATGGCGCCGGCCCCGTATGGGGAATCTTTGGCCAGATGGGGCTCGAAGCCAGCCGGGTCAAAAAGGATATAGACGGTAAGATATGCCAACAGTGCCAGGCCGCTGGCGTTGGAAATCCAAGTGAATTTTTGCAGGAGGGTTCTTTGCATCATCCCAACGCGGATTCCATCCGCAAGTTAAAATCCGAAACCGCCGCCGAACATGACGCCGGTATTGGTCACGTCCCAGGAGGCGCCGCCATCCCCGTCCGCGGACCAGGATTGGCGAAAGGCCCTGAGAAAGAGGATGCCATCGTCGATGCGGGTGAGCAGGCCCACATGGAATTCGGTGCCGTCCCCGTCCCAGTTTGTCGAGAAGGCGCCGCCGCCAAGGGCATCGTTTGAGGTGGAAACGTCCGGGGACGCCTCGAAGAAATCGAAGCCGGCGAAGAGAACGACATTGCCGAAGTCCAGATCGGCTTCAAGCCCATAGCTGTATCCCTGCCAAGTGTATTCCATGTCCACGTTTCCGCCGATATCGTCCAGTTTGAAGCGGACATGATCGATTTTGTATCCGATGACGGGGCGGATTCGAAACGCGGAACCCAAGTCGAAATTGTAGCCGAAGCGTACGCTCCCGTTCAGATTGAAGCCATTCTCATTGTCCGGGTTCTCCGAGAAGGCAAGGGGGCCTTGCAGGCGGGTATCGGATCGGGCCGCATATCCGGCTCCTCCGGAAAGTTTGAAATAAAACCGGTGATTTTGAACCAGACCGAGTTTGATGCCGATGAAATCGAGTTCATCGCTTTGCTTGAAGCCGGGAAAGTTGAAAAGATGTTCGGTGCGGGTATAGTCCACCCCAAAAAATCCGCCGGAGGCATCGGGGTACATCTCGGGCATTTGCGC
>PXAS01000417.1 GCA_003565815.1 PVC group bacterium | reverse complement strand
TCCCCGAACCCGGCCATCGTTTCGTGGGCTGGGTAGTTTCGTCCTCGGATGAGGCCGGCCCCATGTCGGAAGGGGAGCCTGTGTATGATTCCACCGAATCCACCATTGAGCTGACCTTGTCGGAGGACACCACCGTGGAGGCGGTTTTCGAGGAAATTCCGCTCGGCGCCATGCCCGTGGCCCTGCACGTGTGGGATTTTGAGGATGCGGTTGTTTTGCTGAGTCCTTCGTTTACCTTGGGCGGGGGGAGCTTGGAGATTGTCCCGGGTCCGAATACAGAGGCCCTGGCCAATACGGGTGGCGATTTTGAGACACAGCATCTGCGGGTGAACAATCCGCTGGGTGCCTCGCTGACATTTGCATTGCCCACCACGGGGTATGAGCAGATTTCGTTGGATTTTCTCACCCGCCGCTCCGGGCAGGGCGCGGGCCTGCAAACTCTGGCGTACACGCTGGACGGGTCCTCCTGGAACTCCTTTGCCACCTATGGAGTGGACAACGCGCCGCCCCAGGAAAAGGCCTTCGATTTTTCCGCCGTGGCGGGCGCGGAGGACAACCCGGATTTCGCGGTGCGGATCACCTTTGCCCGCACCCAGGCTCAGATCGACGCGGCGGAAGGGCTGGCGGGCAACAACCGCTTCGACGACGTGGTGCTTTCGGGGGTGGCGCTTCCGGGCACCAATTTGCCGCCCGTGGTGCTGGAAGGCGAGGTGCCGGTCTGGCTGGGCTTCAATTTCGGGGAAACCCGGGATTTCGATTTGTCGGCCTGGTTCGACGATCCCGACGGGGACCCGCTGACTTTTTCGGCCACGGTGTCGAATGGCCCGGTGCTGTCAGCGGAAGTCTTGGGTTCGAACTTGGATCTGACCGCCCTTTCGGCGGGAGACGCCGTGGTCACGGTGGCCGCAAACGACGGGGTGAATCCTCCGGTCGAGGTCGAGTTTCGGGTTCTGGTGTATCCCGCGGCCCATGTGCTGGACGGCGCCCATTATTTTTTCACGGCATGGGCCGCCGATGAACCCGCCGGGTCCTTTCCGCCCCATATGATTTTTCTCCAGAGTGAAGTGGATGACCCCGATGAAAGCGAAGTCTTGTCCCGGGCCTATTCGATTGCCGGGGACGCGGCCGCCGGGGACGATCCCGATTTTCCGTATTCCGCCACCTCCCGCACCCGCCTCAACGGGTTGGGCGTGGACGGGATATCCTTCATCAACACGGGGCGGGGAAGGGATTTGGGCGCGGCGCTGTTGGTTTTGGACACCCGCAATGTCACCGACATCGATGTGGTGTGGACCGCGCAGACCCTGTTGGCCAACACGCGGGTGTACGCCCTCCGCCTTCAGGCCCGCACGAGCGCGGAAGCGGAATGGGAGGACGTGTTGGATGATGACAGCCCCGTGGTGTACTTCCGGGATCCCGGCGAAGGACCGGAAACCGTCGTGGGCCCGGTCCGTTTGCCTTCCGCATACGAAGGCCTGGAAACCCTGCACCTGCAATGGCGTTATCACCACGTTTCCGGGATTTCCGGTCCCCGCGCCCAACTGCGGCTCGATGATGTCGCCGTGGTCTCCTCCGGCGCACCCCTGGTACCCGCCGCCGTGGAAATCAGCGGACTTTCGCCATACCTTTCCATCGGTGAGTTGCCGGTGCTGACGGTTCGGGTCGTGAACGAAAACGGGATTTTGGTTGGTGATTTCGACGGGGAGATCAGCCTGTCCATTGATGGAGGCGCCCCGGTGACGCTTCAGGCCTTGGACGGCGTGGCTGTATTCGAGGGGTTGACGGTCTCTTCGACGGGATTGATCGGAATTACCGCCACCGCCGACGGCTTGGATCCTGCCTTGGCGGAGATTCGTCGCCTCCGTCTTGTGGACGTTTCCGTGCCCGCGTACCTGCAAGGCGAGCAAGATCTTTTCGGCGACAATTTCAACCGCATTCCGGTGGCCTTCCGCTTCCGAATTGAAGGTTTGGCCCCCAACGCCACCTATCGTTACGGTAACCGCATGGCCCATGATCCAACGGACACCGACCCGGATGACAACGGGGCCGGCAACTTCATTCTCGTCCCCTCCGACGGCAGCGGCTGGGTGCGCAGCACCTCCGCGCCGCGCTTTCTCGCCACCGACCTCAACAGCCGCCATGCCGAACTCACCGCCGACGCCGAAGGCGAATGGGAAGGCTGGGTGATCACCGAACCCAGCGGCAACGCCCGCTTCACCCCCGGAAACGCGTTGCGTCCCCTGTTGATTCTCAATGACGGCGAAAGCGGCGAGGCGCCCGCTTGGTTCCTGCGCTCCGACAGCACCGTCACCGTGTTGGAACTGGGACCGGCGGCGGGGCAGGGAACGGCGGTTTACGGGGGAACCCAGAATGACGATGCCCGTTTCGTGGCCCTTTACGACGAAACCGACGCCCTCCTGGCCCTTACCCACCTCGAGGCGAGCGGAGCGGCGTTCGACGACCGATACGCCGAATTTTACTTCGACACCGTCGCCGCCCAACCCGGACGCTGGGGCACCCTGATCCCCAACAATTTGACCGCCGGCGTGTCCCGAATCGATTTTCTCGACGCGAACGGAGACGTGTTGGAAACCCTCGAAGACGGATTGAACGGCACCGTAAACGCGGGGGGGGGCGTTCAGGCCATTTGGCTCCCCGCGTCCGCGGAATTTGTCTTCCTCCCCGCCGGGAACGGACGCTGGGACGATCCCAACCACTGGATGGCACCCGGCTGGCCGGACGCCGCCGGCGTGGCCGCGGTCATCCCCGCGCCCTTGTGGGACGACCGAGCGGTTACGATTCCTGAAAGTTTGGACGTGACCGTGGGCAGCCTCACCTTTGCCAACGGTGACTTCCGAAACCGGGTCGATGGCCCCGGAACCCTGACTTTTGATGGCAATGGCGCCCCCGCACATTTGGTGGTCACCGATGGCGGGTCGGGTTTCGCGGAATTCGACCTCGGCGGCTCCGTCACTTTGGTCACCGATTTGACGATGAATACCCTGAGCGTGGAGGAGGATTCCTTCGCGCCCGAGTTCGGCGCCCTTCGCCTGCGCGGGGCGTGGCAAGGGCCGGGCGGGTTGACGAAAACCGGACCCGGCGTGGCCAGTCTGACCGGGGGCAACAAAGATTTCACCGGGACGCTTTTGGTGGAGGAGGGCGTGTTGCGCCTGACCGATCCCGCCACCCCCGGGATGGTGAGTGGCGTTTCGGTGCAACCCGGCGGGCAAATCCGGCTGGTGTCCACGGGCGAAAACCGGGTGTACGATTTCGGGGGGGCCGTGCAGCTCTCCGGCCTTGGAAGGAATCCCGACGATGTGCCCGAAGGGGATCAGCGCGGCATCCTCGGCGCCCTGCGCTTCGATCCTTTTGCCAATGACAACGAGGCGGTGCTTCCCGGCGGGGTTATCCTTGGCGGAGACGGCGTCGTTTCCATTCATGTGGATGGCACCCGGAATCTCCTCGATCTGTCCGGATCGCTTTCCGGCACGGAGAACCTCTCCAAAAGCGGCGGAGGAACCCTGCGTCTTTCCGGTTCTGCCACGGCCCCCCTGACAAGCGTGGTTGCAAACGGAACCCTGAGCGTGAACGGAAACTATCCGGAACTGTCCATTTCCCTGCAAAGCGATGGCGTGCTCTCCGGAACGGGCACAATCAAGACCGCCACCGGGGCGGGCACCGTGGAGATGGGACCCGGAGAGGTGCTCACGGTCGGATCCGTTTCCGGATTGTCGTACCGTTTTCGGCTGCAGCCCGGAAGCGCGGCACCCATCCTGCGTCTCCAAAACGATCCGCCATTCGTCGGGGGCTTCAATGCCGCGAATCAATTCGGCCTTTATTTGGAGGGTCCTCCCCTTGCGCATCCGCGCTTCGGCTTTTTCAGCGAGGCGTCCGCCGACCTGGCCGCCCTCCTGCAACCGGGATCCTGGTCGGTATATCTTCAGGATGATGAAGGGAGTGTGACGCATCAGGATCGGACCTATACCCTCCTGACCCAAACCCCCAATCTGTTCACCGGACGACACAACCTTGGCGCGGTGGAGGGCACCCTTCTCGGCGCCGCCGTCGGCCCCTCAACCTATACGGACTGGGCGAATGCGAACTTTGACTTTGGAGAGGCGGACGGCCCCACCGACAACCCCTTCGGCACCGGTCCCAACCTGCTCAACTACGCACTGGGCTTGCCCGCGGGTGTGTTTCCGGGCTTGGCGGACATTTGGCTGGGCATCAGTGAAAACGGCCACCTCTTCGCCAGCTTTCGCCGCGATCCCACCCTTTCCGATGTGATTTACATCGTCGAAACCACGGAGGATCTGCAAAACTGGGACGACGTGGAAATCCTCTACGATTCCAGCGAAGATGATCAGCCCAACAACGATTTTGATCGCATGCGGATCGAGGACGACGCTCCGGGGGATCCGCTGCGTTTCCTCCGTCTCCGGATGATGTTGGATGCCGCGGAATAGGGGCCAATCCGGACAACGGATTGATGTTTTCCGAGTGTCGGAAGCGTTTTTCCAGAGGCTTCCGACGCTCGGAAACGTCAATCCACGGATCTTCACGGAAGATGTTTGTAGATCGGCAGTCCCTTGCCGATAACTCTGCCGAGAAACCACTGAGCACACTGATTCATACGGATCTTGGGTTGGGGATGGGTTTGGGGAAAAGAACCACGGATGGTCACGGATTTTCACGGAGTTCGTCAGATGTTTCGCCTTCGCTTTCAGCCTCTTTTCGTTCAACGTTCAAAGTTGGACGTACGACGTTCGGTTTTCGGCAGGGGTATCGGCAAGGGACTGCCGATCTACGGCGTAGCGCGGCAGTCCCTGTCGCGAACGGCGGCGGGTCGCGTCAGCGATTCTTTCCTTGAAATTTGGACATTCCTTGTTGGAGATTGGATATTTTTTTCCAATATTCAACACCCAACAAGGAACATCCAATGTCCAAAGGAAGTTCAGTTTAGACCTTGTTTGAAAAGTCATTCGGTCTCCCCCGAAGGCTTTTCCCCATGTTCAGGCTTTCCCACCACACTTTCTCCACCTCTTTTGCCACAGCCGAT
>PXAS01000037.1 GCA_003565815.1 PVC group bacterium | reverse complement strand
TTGCCCTCGCGGACGAGGTCGAGCACGCCCACCAGTGGAAGCGGCAGACGCGCGTCCTCGGAGCGGAGATACACCTCCACTCCAAGAATGCGGCGGGGATCGAGGGCGAGCGGGGATTCGAGGTAGGCTTTGACCACCCGTTCCCCCGTGGCGAAACAGTCGTCACGGTTTTTCTCACCGTAATCGACGGACTCCTCCTCTTCCTGTTGCGTGTAGGCGGCCTTGTAGCCGTTCAGGACCTCTTCGGGAGTCGGACTGTCCCCGCGCCACACGGACTGGTGGAAGCCCTCCAGCGCCGCGTGAACGCACTTGCCGATGTGCAGGTTGGGGCTGGTCGGGGATTTGAGTCCCAGCACCTTCTCGTAGTAGAACTTGAGACGGCAGGTGAGGAAGGACTTGAGCCGGGAGGCGCTGAGGTATTCCAGCGGATCCCCCGGCTGACTGTCGTCGAACGCCGGGCCGCTGCGGAGGATGGTAGTGGTCTCGCTCATGCTGCCCTCCGCTGGGGAGCACCGCGTTTGCGGGTGGGTTCGCGGCCCGAGAGCTTCATCAGCTCGTCGATGAGCCCGGAGGCCTCCAGCTTGTTCAGGAGGGTGACACCGCGACCGAAGCGCTCCTGGGCAAGCTGGTCCACCTTGTGGCGGTCCATCTGGTTTTCGTCCACGAGCTTGAGGATCAGCTCCTTCTGCTTGGGCGAGCAGGTCCAGTCGCCGTTGGTGGGTTTGTGGGCTTGGGTGGGCATCTGCACCACGTTGCTGGGCGGGGCCTCCTCCATGCCCGGAATGAAGCCGGGGTGAACGATCTGCTCGTCCACGGACTGCTGGAGGATATCGTAAACGCGCCGGACCTCGCCGGGGATGTCGTCGAGGGACGCGACTTCGGCCTTCAGCGAGACACTGAAGTTGTGGCTGCTGTACATGGGCAGCCCGAGTTTCTTGCCGTAGGTGAGTTCAAGTAAGACGGCCATGGGATTCTCCTTGGTTGGGGTTGTGAAAATCAGGGCACAAAAAAGCCCGCTGGTTGGGGCGGGCGTTGGACAGGAAGGGGTCTACGTATATATAACGGGGGAAGGCGGGGGATTTCGGGGAAATGTCGTCTTTAGTAAGATCACAATCCATAAGTTTGCTGATTCTCAAATGACAGAGCCTAACCAACTAATGGGCGGGGATTGGGTCTGCGAACCGTATGGGAAGAACCCGTTTCCCGACTACAATCCAGCACTCGTATTGTTTTACGCTGAGGCTTGTGCCTTTGCTGGGGAAGTGCTTTGTGTCATTTCATGCTGGCAGGCCCTGAGTTGCCCTGCCTGGATGGGGACAGCCGCTTCAGCTTGACATCCACTCCTATATCCTCCATAGATTCCACATGCTAGCCACTGTCACAACCCCGAAACCGACTCTCTCTTTCACGGCGATAAAAGCAATTTTCTATCCATCATTGGGCGATTCATGTCGTATTCAGGCTTCTACCGTAACTCCTGATTTCAGTAACATTATTAGCCACTGGGAAAACAATCACATTTACAGATTGTTACATTCACAAAACTCTATTTTCGAGGGTTGCATCTATAATAAAAATATTGGGAGTATTATCCAACGTTGCTGGCTACAGCTTGTGAAAAAAGTCAAATTTATTCTTTGTCCTAGAAAACGGGTATTACAAGACCTTCCAGCAACTGCATCAAGCACAGCGAAGGTTTCATTGCTATCACTGACTAGGTTCATGTTTAACACTGCAAAAAGGAACTATACCAAATGAACTCACGATTCATCCTAACCATCACCGCTGTCTACACTTCACTCTTTATAACCAGCGTCCTCCATGCCGATTCAGCGTCTGGATCGAATACTACAGATATTCCTATCCCTGACAATGGGGGATGGGTATACAGCACAATAAATATTTCAGGGGCACCTCCAGGTGCCACCATTACTGGAATCGATGTAGATTTTGATATTGTTCATACTTTCTCAGGAGATCTTATTGTCGATCTCGAGGTTGGATCGTATTCTAATTCAGCACGCCTTTGGGATAGGGAAGGAGGATCTTCTCAAAATCCATCCAGAAGTACATCAACCTCTGAATTTAATGGATTGCCAGTCAACAATACCTGGTATCTTTATGTACGAGACTATGAAGCTGATGACATTGGATACTTAGATCGATGGTCCATCACTATTTATTATACAGAGGTTTCTCCACCCTCAGAGCCCTCACTTACATCACCAGGCTCTTCATTAAGTCCGGGAACAACTGAGGACGACTTCACACCGCGCTTCCGGTGGTCTTCAGTTTCTGGCGCCACTGGCTACGGGCTTTATATCAGTAAATATCCATACGGCTCAAGTAACGTCGTTTACGAGAATGAAGCAATTGGAAGCACAACTTCATTTACTCTTCCCTCAGGTATTTTAGAGTCCAATACTAAATACCGCTGGAATATGCGGGCGAAGAACTCTGCCGGATGGAGTTCTTATAGCACCCGCCTCTACTTTCAAATGGAAGGAATTCCGGTCGCACCATCAAACCTTGGGACACAAGCCTTCTCAGACAGGATAGTACTTGGATGGAATGACAATTCATCTAACGAAAACGGGTTCAAGATCGAGCGGCGAGTTATTTCAGGTTCTTGGAGCCAGATTGGCACTACGGGTTCGAATTCGGATTCTACAGCTTTCTACACAGACTACTCTGTAATGCCCAACACAACCTACATATATAGGGTTCGAGCATACAATTCGATTGGGAATTCGGCATATTCAGACGAAGTTACCAACACAACTCCCGGAGGACCTCCCGGTGATTTTTCACTTAGTTACGATCCACCTTATTGGGATGCACAGCCGCCAGCTGGTCCTGCAGTTAATCTCTATTGGACTCCTTCGGAGGATGCTGGTTCATATGCGCTGTATCGTAACGATGAAGTATACACATCTGGCATCAGCGGCACTACCTACCTAAACAATTTGAACCTTGCTCCGGGTGAAACATATACCTATTATATCCGAGCGTCTAATGCTGACGGTTCCACTGATTCCAATGCTGTCACAATCACTATGCCCGAAGAACCTGTCACACCACCTGATGCCCCTGTAATCACGTCTATAGGCTCAACTCAATCGCCCGGCGAGATAATTGCCACAACCTCCCCCAAATTTATCTGGCAGACCACTCTTGATGCTACTACGTATGGCTTGTACATAAGTCGATTTCCTTATGGAACAAGTAACATCGTTTACTCACATGAATCACTTACAGGAACTTCCCACACCATCCCCAATGGATATCTCGTTTCTGGTGAACGTTATAAATGGAACATGGTTTCAAAAAACGATGGTGGAGAAAGCTCTATTTCGAATTCACTTTACTTTCAAATATCTACGGCATCCACACTGCCGCCAGTCGCCCTTGATCCTGGAGCAGGATACAACCCAGGAGTTAAAGTATCTTCTCTCACGCCAATGTTGTCTTGGGATACGCAGGATAATTCTAGTTTTTCAGTTTACATTAGCAAGAGGCCATTCGGGACCTCACATATTATTTACTCAGTAGAGAATATTGATGGTAATTCTCACAAAGTCCCGGAAGGTGTTTTAAATCACGGAACTGACTATCGATGGAACATGGTTGGCATCTCTGGAGGCAAAGAAACCCAAGTTTCGAACACTCTTTATTTTTATACTACTCCAATTGTAGAATCTAATCCGTTAGAAACACCCACGCATGACATGCAATCTCCTCCCTCATTTAGACTCATTAACGTGGCGCATGCGGCAGGTGAAGAAACTAATAATTTTACATTTAACATCCAAACACCTTCTCCAGCAGGAATGTGTCGGGTAGAAATATCTTCAGATCTTGAGAATTGGGAAATACTGGGTGAATTTCCTATCGATACATATGAGACAATAATACGCGGACGGATCTTAGCACAACATTCTGCTTTATTCTATCGTGCCCATTATATCGACCCAACACCGACCTTTCAATTTCCAATAGCAAAGATGAACCCATATCACACCCGCATTGTCGCTATGCCTGATATGGACGAAAGTAAAAATGGGCAGATTACTTTTCGTGGAGTTGTTTATGAAGATCATGTGCATGATTATAAAGGAACCGGCTTGCTAGGTTACGCGGCACCACATGGTGGAGCCCTTTCTTTTCCGTTTAAATATGACGATGGTTTAGTTGGCGGTGAAAACACTCACGTATTCTACGATGGACATAATGGTTACGATTTCGCTGTAGAACGTGGTAAAGATATACTTGCTGTGGCAAGCGGATTTCTGTTCCCGCTCACGGATTTCACTGCGAAATCATCGACAGATACTAATGGTGTGTGGAGGCGCAATGACACAGATCTGCCGAGCGAGATTAAGGGAAATAATTTTACATATCGATATAGCCAAACCCAGACTCATTGGGATAAGTATCATGCTGTTTACATTATTCACGAAAGCGGTTACATCACATTCTATCTCCATGCGGACAGCATATCTTCAGATGTACTACAAGATTTGAGGGATAAAGGATTTTCGTATGTTGTGCGGGGTCAGAAGATTGGAAAAGTTGGCGATAAAGGCTCTGAAGGCGCAGTGCATCTTCATTTTGGTGTGAGAAAACTTCAGGATGACACGTTAGCACCAAGTGGCTCAAATACCTTACTAGTTGACCCATACTTTCCAGATCCCACTGATCCTGAAAAAGTTTTGTGGGAAGTAGCTCCTGAATGACTTGGAATTTGACAAGGAGGGAAAAATATAACTTTATATTATTTTAAAGTATCACCCAAACATGTAACTAAAATTTCCTATTATTTATATCCTTCTGTAATTTGGATTTTTTTATTTTGTTGCTTCTTTTGGTGATGATATGTTTTTTTGGAACATAGCCGATGTGACGTAGCATCAAGAAGTCATCACCAAAGTTCAGTATATTTTTCCTCTTTTTTTGCGAAATTTGGTGGTGAAGGCTTTTGCAGGCTAACAGTATTGGTGGGCTACCGTATTTTGGAGGGCAGTGCAGATGTGGACAAGGTTTACACCTTCGCAATGTTCCATCACCTGGC
>PXAS01000379.1 GCA_003565815.1 PVC group bacterium | reverse complement strand
TTCATTTCAGAGATCAAGAAGGAGAGAAGGAAAGAAGTGAAGAAAATCCGAACGTCGAACGTCCAACTTCGAACGTTGAACTTCGAAGGGGAGAAGGAAAGTAGCGCGACAGTCCCTTGTCGCGAACCATAGGTAATCGGCAAGGGACGGCCGATCTACGAACGTTTTCCCCTACAACCTTCGTGTCCATTCGTGGTTCACTTCCCCTCCCCACAAAAAATCCGTGCGAATCCGTGCGAATCCGTGGTTCCCTTTCCCAAAACCCCTCCCCAAGCCTGGCATCAGTGTTCCATCAGTGTGATCAGTGGTTTTTTCACGGTTCTTGGATTTTCACCACCCTGAGGGGATGATGGTCCAAAAGGTTGGGGTGCCAGTTTTTCACCCGGGGGTCCAAAAGGAATTGGGTGGAGCCGAAGGCCACGGGGATCACGGGGACTTCTTCCATGAGCAGGGCTTCGGCTTCCGCGAGGAGGGCTTCGCGCTCGGCGCCGGGAAGCGCGGCCTTGTCGAGCAAGTCGTCGTAGGCGGCGCTGGACCATTGGGCCAGATTGTTGCCGGCTTCGGTACGGAACAATCCGAGAAAAGTCTCGGGGTCGGGGTAGTCCCCCACCCAGCCGAGAAAACAAAGATCAAATGCCCCTTCCCGACGTCGGCTGAAGTAGGTGGTGCGTTCCATGCCGTTGATTTGCACGCGGATGCCTACGCGGGCCCATTGTTGTTGCAGGACTTCGGCCACGCGCACCCAATCGCGCGCGGCGGGCAGGATCAACTCCAATTCCGGCAGGCCTTCGCCCTCGGGATATCCGGCTTCGGCCAGCAAGGCGCGGGCGGCATCCAGGTCCTCGCGCAGGAGATCCCGACCGGGGGGCACGTAGGAAAAGGCGGGGTCGCGCACATTGCCAAGCACGCGTTCGGTGATCTGCCGGCGGTCAATGGAGATGGCCAGGGCTTTGCGGACCCGGACATCGTCGAGATGGGGACGCCTGACGTTGATCACCCAGGCGTTGGACTGCAGATAGGGGTCGATGCGCAGCACTTCGGGCTGGTTTTGCCGATAATGGTTGAGCCGTTGCAGGGGGAAGCTGTAGGTGAGGTGGATGGCCCCGCCCCGGAAGGCGCGTTCTTCGGTGTCGGCGTCCGCATAGGGAATGAAGTCGGCGCCATTCAATTCCACCGCATCCGCCTGCCAATAATGCTCGTTTTTGCGAATGCGGAGGTGATTTCCGGGTTGCCATTCGCTCAGCCGAAACGCGCCGTTGACCACCATGGTTTCGGGTCGGGTCCACAGCACGGTCCGGTCGGTGGTGGCGCCGGCGGCGACGATGCTGCGTTCATGAAGCGGAAACCAGGTCCAATGCGTGATCAGGGAAAGAAAGTAGGGAACGGGACGCTCCAGGCGAACCCGCAGGGTACGTTCGTCCATGGCCTCGGCGCCCAGTTCCTCCGGCGGCACTTTGCCGTCGTGTACGGCGCCCGCGTTTTCGAGGGCGAAAAGCATGTAGGCATAGTTGGCGGCCAGGTCGGGATTCAGAATGCGGCGCCAGGCGTAGACGAAATCGGAGGCGAGGACGGCATCGCCATTGGACCAGTGGGCTTCGCGCAGGTGAAAGGTGTACTCGAGTCCGTCTTCGGAAATCTCCCACTCCGCGGCCATGGCGGGTTCGGGGGCCAGGGTTTCGGGATGAAAGCGGACGAGGCCCTCAAAGAGGTTGAAGAGGATGTTGCCGGCGCTGACGGTGGTGGCGAGGTGGGGGTCGAGGGTCTCGGGATCGTTGCCGTTGCCGCGGAGAAGGATGCCCGCGGCCGCGGCTTCATCCGCGGGGGTCGGTCGGTTTCCGGAACCGCCGCAGGCGACCATCAGGAGGAAGGAGAGGACGGCGAAGCTTCTCAATATCGCGGATTTCATCATGCGTTTCATTCTTCTTCCAACCAAATGGCGGTATAATCGCGGCGGGCGAGGATGTTGGGGTGCAGCCCGCGCACGGCGGGTTCCAGCAGATAGGTTTTGGTGTACCAATAGACGGGGATCAGCGGCATGTCCCGCAGGAGAATGGCTTCGGCCTGGTCATACAGGGCGTGGCGTTCCGCATCGTCGGTGACCCCGGTGGCTTCGCGGATGAGGCGGTCGTACTCGGGATCGCTCCAGTTGGTGTGGTTGTTGCCGCTGGTGCTCATGTGCAAATCGAGGAAGTTGTGCGGATCGGCAAAATCCCCGGCCCAGCCGGCCCGGGCCACGTCAAAGTTCATTTCCCGGCGGGTGGCCATGTACACTTGCCATTCCTGATTGACCAGTTCGCAGTCGATGCCGAGGTTTTCCCTCCACATTTGCTGCACCACCTGGGCGATCTGGCGGTGCGCCTCCAGGGTGTTGTAGAGCAGTTCGAAGCGGGGAAAGCCTTCCCCGCCCGGATACCCCGCCTCGGCCAAAAGGCGGCGGGCCTCTTCCACGTTTTCTTCCAGCGCCTGATTGGAGGTGAAGCCCCCGGTGTCGGGCGGGGTGAACCAAAAGGCGGGCACCTCCCCGGCGCGCAGGACGCGCTCGGTGATGGCCTCCCGGTCGATGGCCATGGCCAGGGCCCGGCGCACCCGAACGTCGTCGAAGGGCGGCTTGTCGGTGTTGATCAAGTAATAGTAGGTGGCCAGATAGGGATGGGAAACGAAGACCGGAGAATTTTCGCGTCGATAGCGCTCGATGCGCGCCAAGGGAACGCCGGCGGTCATGTGCAGCCTTCCGTCCCGGAACATGCGCTCTTCGGTTTGCTGGTCCTCCACGGGATGGAACACGATGCCGTCGAGCCGGACCTGGTCGGCATTCCAATATTGCGGATTGCGCACAAGCCGAATCCTGTGGTTGAGTTGCCAGGTTTCGAGCAAAAAGGGACCATTGCCCACGTAATGCTCCGGACGGGCCCAGGTGTTGCCGCGGTCGTGCGGACCGCCATGGGCTTCCACCGTGGGGGGATGCACCGGGTAAAAGGAATGATGGTTGAGCATCTTGAGAAAATATGGGGCGGGATTTTCCAGGGTAATCACCAGGGTTCGCGCATCGGGCGCACGAACGCCGAGGGCCTCGGGTTCTTCGAGGGCGCCGTTGTGATAGGCCTCGGCGTTTTTCAGAATATAGAGCATGTACGCGTATTCGGCGCCGAGTTCGGGGGAGAGGATGCGGCGGAAACTGTACACGAAATCGTCTGCGGTCACGGGATCGCCGTTGGACCAACGGGCGTCTTCCCGGAAGGTAAAGGTGTAGGTCAGCCCGTCCTCGGAAATGTCCCAGGACTCGGCCACGCCGGGTTGTGCGTCCAGGGTCACCGGATCTTCCCGGATGAGACCTTCCATCAAGGCGCTGATGATGTTGTACTCGGGCACGCCCGTGGTGAGGTGGGGGTCGAGGCTTTCGGGTTCGGAACCGTTGCCCAGATGTAAAAAGCCTTGTTCCCGTCCTCCGGGAGGCCCGCCGCAGGCGGCGAGCAACAGCAGAGCGGCGCAACATGCATGTTTGAAGAGGTTATTTTTCATCGCAGCTTCCTTTTTGCAGATATTCGGCACAATAGCATTTTCCATCCTCATACCGGAAATCGACATGCGGATGGCTCAGATCGGTTTTCCCGCAAATCACGCAGGCGTGGAAAGGCGTCCCCTCCTCCCGCGCGGCCTCTTTTTGGAAGCGTTTGCGGCGTTTTTGATTTTGCATGCTCCTGACCATTTCGGGTCCGAAAAACAACACCCACGCCCCCATGGCCGCGAGGATTTGCAGGCGTTCGTCCAAGTCCCCGGCGAAAAAGGTCAACCCATACAACCCCCAGGTGAGCCAGCCGATGTATTTGACCTTCACCGGAATGATGAAAAATATCAGAAACTCCACTTCGGGAAAGAGTTTCGCAAAGGCCAGGGTCAACAAGCCCATGATGTAAAAGTTGGACACCGTGCCGAGGGCGACGGGAAACAGGAGCGCGGCCAGCACGGTCAAAAACCAGGCCGTGCCCAAAAAGAGGCTAAAGCGGAATTCTCCCCATTGGTTTTCCAAGGCGGACCCCATCAGCCAAGTGACATAAAGCCCGATCATGAACCACAAGGGGCTCATGGACATGGGCACCACCATGAAAGTGAACAGCCGCCAGACTTCACCCCGGAGCACCTGAGGCCCGTTTAGCATCAATTGTTGGGGCTCCACCGCCTCCGCCAACAGGGCCATGTACACCAGCACCTGACCCATCAACAGAATGGGCAACAGGTTGGGCAGGTAAAATTTTCCGAATTTTCTTTCCAATTGATCGAGAAGCGACATGCGGGAGTTCTACCACGGTCTGGCGGGGATGCAATAAAACGTTTGCACAATGACTTGCATACCCGGGTCCGGAAGGAGTATAGGGTTCGCCGATGACCGAACCCGCTTTCCCCGACGATCCCCTGGAATTTCTCCGCCCCTCCCCCGAACACCTGCAATGGGTGGTTTTGCACACCAAACCCCGTTGCGAAAAAAAGCTGGTCTTGCACAGCCGTCAGAAGCAGGCGCGGACCTACATGCCCACGGTACGGCGGGTTCACAATTACGGCAAGCGGGTGCGGCACCATGATGTCCCTTTGTTCAATGGCTATGTGTTCGCGCAAATTGAGCGGGCCGACCGGGCCTGGTTTCGGCAAAATCCGTATGTGGCCAATCTGATCGAGGTGATGGAGGAGGAACGCATGCTCGCGTCCCTGCGCACGGTGGCCGAAGCCCTGCGGGCGGAGGTGCCCGTGGAAGTGCTGCCGTTCCTACAGCCGGGACGTACCGTGAAGATCATCGGCGGCCCCATGAAGGGCGCGGAGGCGGTGGTGGCGGAAATCAAGGGCAAAAACCGGGTGATTCTCCATCTGGAACTGATCCAGCAAAGCGTGGCCATGGAAATCGACGCCGCCTACCTGAAGGCGGCGGATTAAGGGTCCACGCAAAAATAAATTCACAGATTTTGAGCGTCGAGGCGCGTGACCTGCAAGGCGCGAAAACAAAGGAATATTAGCAATATTTCGTGTTTTCGCAACGCCGCAGGACGCGATGCATCGGCGGTCAAAATGTGAAGTTATTTTTGCGT
>PXAS01000003.1 GCA_003565815.1 PVC group bacterium | reverse complement strand
GAGCGCACCGTCCAACCGGCGGTCAACTGAAAATCCTCCAGCGGCGTCTGCCGGTTGGGCAGGCGCAATTCCCGCACCACCGGAGGCGGGGGGGGCTCGGGGTCCCGCCGGCGCCAAAACCGGCATCCCCCGGCAAAGCACGTGAGGAAAAGCAGCGCGATTTTGAACCAGGGAAAAAGCTTCTTCCACATGGATTCTACCCCTGAAACACCACGAACTTGCGGCACACGAAATTGATCAGAATCGCGGCCACCACGTTTCCGGCTTTGGCGAGATATTCATTCAGCCCGAAAGTGCCCACGAGAAAGGCGCCAATGGCGGTGCCCAGGAGAAACGCCACGAACGACACCAACAAAAACAAGAACATCTCCATGTGCTTTTGGTGCCGCCCTCCCCGGAACACCCATTTGACATTGAGCACATAGGCGACGGCGTTGGAAAACAGAAACCCGATGACGTTGCAACGGATGTAATTGATCACGGCGGGGTCGGCGCGCATCAGCCGCAGCCAGTCCGCCCATTCCGCGAGGGAACCCGACGGCGGGGACAGGGAAGCCGCCCCCGGATCAATCGGAAAAAGAAACACATTCGAGAGCGTGAAAAAAAAGACATCCGTAAAGAGGGCCAAGCCGCCGGCGATGCCGTATTTGACAAATTGGATGAGGGGGTGGGCATCGTGGGATGCGGCCCAAGCCAGCCAAAGCCGCCACTCGCGAATCGGGGGGATGTCACGGGGAGCTTCGGTCATGATAAGACCCTGTCCGGCGGACTCAGCCTTCCGCGTCCAGCCAGGCACGGATCGACGGCGCCAAGGGGCCGACGGAAACCAGGGTAACCTCGCGGGCGCCGTGCTCGCCGGGCACTTCAACCGTATCGCCGGCCGCGTGTCCCGCAAGCGCCTTGGCCATGCCACTGCCCGAGGAGATGACATTTCGCTCCATGTCGCTGTCCCATTCCCCGAGGATATGGAATTCGGTTTCCTCTCCGTCCTTGTCGCGCATCACCACCGTGGTGGCGAGACCCGCGTTTTCGGTGAGGAATTCGGTGAAATCCGTGGGTTTGACTTCGCGGAGCTGCGCCTCGATCTCGGCTTTGCGGGCCATGAGGAGTCGCTGGGTGTCTTTCGCGGCTTTGTATTCAAAGTTTTCGCGCAGATCCCCATATTCCCGGGCCACCGCGATTTCGCGGCTGTTTTCGGGAATGTCTTTGTTGATGAGTTTTTCAAGTTGCCGTTGTTTTTCGCGGTAGCTGCGGTGCGAAGAGACGCGCACGTTGGGCCGCAGGGCGGCGGCTTCTTCTTCGGCTTTCCCGGAAACGATGTCCTGCAGCGATCCGTCGATCTTGACGATCTGTCCGAGCACCGAGGCCTTGTCGAGTTGCTCCCAGGCGGTGCTGTCCTTGACACCCTGGGTGAAGGCGCGGCGTTGGCGCTCGTCCATGGCGCCCAGCACTTCCTGAAGCCAGGAGGGTTGACGGAAAATTTCGCGCAATTGGTTTTGCACCCGCAGTCGGTTGCCGGCGTAATCCCGGTTGAGCACCTTCAACAAGCGCGCGACCAGATCGGGGGTGTTGCCATAGTTCCACGCGGCAATCTTGTCCTGATGCTGGGAAAGCCAATACATCACGTCCACTTCGGCGGTCCAATTGTTCCAGCCGGGACGCAGGGTACTGCACACCTTGTCTTCCTGACCCAATTCAAAAAGCAGTTGGATGGCTTCGTTGAGCGCGGAATACTCCAGTTCCGGCAATACGCCCAAAAGGGCCTCCGCGGTGGCTTCGGGATCCGTGGCGGACAAGGCGTGAAAACAGCCTTTGGTCAGGGCGGCGGACAAGGTGCGCACCACTTCCAGCAGGCCGTCCGGGGTGCGGATTTTGGCGAGAAATTCCGAAAGCCCTACTTCGCCGGGGGTCATTTCCAGTTTCCGGGCCAACAGCCAAACGCGCACGAGAAAATCATGATGCTTGCCCTGGCCGCCCACGACCACGAAACGAAGTCGGTCCGCCACGGTTTCGCGAGATCCTTCGCTCAACTGAACGTCCGGTTCGGCTTCGAGCAGTTCTTCGAGTTCGTTGAGAATGGTTTCCATGTGGCGGAGTTGGGACAAATGACGGAACCACGCTTCGTCATAGGTTTTTTCATTGGCCAATAGCTCCATGGGCTCGCTGCGCTTGGAGGGAATGACCACCAGGTTGTCTTCCTTCAAGGCCTTGCGGGCTTTGGCCCAAAAACTTTTCCATTGGGATTCCGGCAAAATTTCGGGAATCAACAGGGTCTGCAACTGCCCCACGGGCGTGGGGCCGAAACTCTTCAAGGCGATCCGCACCACTTCCGCCGGACTTTCTTCGATCAGGGCATTGAGGGAATCGGGATCAATGTGCTTGCGGGCATAAAGGTGGGTGTCGGGAATCAATTCGGTCACCTGCGCGGCAAACCCCATCTCCAATTCGTGCCCGGGCTTGTCCGGGAAATCCACCACCACCCGGTTGTCGTCGTGCCGCACGTCCTTGATAATGCCGAAGCCGAAGTTTTTGACATACACATAGGCGCCGGGCGCCATTTCCGACAAGACGTCCATGCGGCGCAGGGCTTCTTTCACCCGCACCCGCGGGGAATCGATGCCGGAGAGATCCAGATACGCCGTGAAAAGCGGATCCCCCTCAAAGGCCTTGGACAATTCTTTCTGCGCGGTTTTTCTCCAAGAGCGGTCCCGGGAATGCCAATCGGCCATCACTTTGTAAAAATCGATCAATTGTTTGAGTTCGTTTTTCTCCGCCAAGGTGATCCGGATCAATTTGGCGTGGGAATCCGCGGTTTCGGGGTCTTCCTGAAAGAGGACGGTGAGCGGCGCAACCAATGGGCTAATATCGGGTGGATTATCTTCCAAACATTTTAACATTTGCACTTCATCAAATTCGCTCATACGTGTCGTCATCCTTTTCAACAGGGTCTTTTGCAGTTGGGTTCACCCCTATTCACCTTTTCAAATCAAGATGTCAAGCCATAGGGACGGATTTTCAGAAGGGGGGCGCATCTCGGAATTCGTGAAAGGGCGGGCTCACCGTTGTCGAAGCTGTCCTCAGCTTTGATATATTCGCTTTCAATGAGGTTCTGCAACTGGGACAGTTGCAGCTACGGTTTGGATGTCACCAATTCCGAGATGTGCCCCAGAAGGGGGGCGAGACTTCGTCCGCTTCCCAAAGAAGGGCTTTCAAAAGTGAAAAGAAATATTTGACAACATACTTGTCATTGTGCATACTGCCCTCATGAAACCGATCCTCGCCTCCCTCGCTCTCTCTCTGCTGTGTCTGTCCTTGCATTCCGGTTGCGCCACCCGCGCCATGAAGGGAACCCCCTTCTACACCGGCGAATGGGAACAACGCACCGGCCCGGTCGAAGACCGCATCTCCTTCTGGCCCTTTGTCTACTACCGCGAACCCGCCCTCTCGGTGCTCTGGCCCCTCTACGAACAATCCCCGGATCACATTGCCTTGCGTCCCTTGTATTCCGTACACGGAAGGGAAAACAACCAACACGTCCATCGCGTTCTGTGGCCCCTGGGCCAATTCGACACCGTCAAGCGGGAGAACCGCTTTTTCCCCTTCTTCTGGGACGACGACTCTTTCGTGGCCTTTCCCGTTTATTGGCGATTTGGCGAACCCTTCGGCGGCGAGCGCGGCACCCATTCGCTCTTCCCGCTCTGGATCTATTCCCGCAACCGCCCCCGGGAGGAAAGCACCCTCCACCTCGCATGGCCCCTCGCGCGTTTCGAACGCGGCCCGGACCTCTCCCGCAACCGGATCATTCCCCTCTTCGTCCATCAATCCCTCCCGGACGGCACCCGCAGCTTCCGCTCCCTCCCCTTTGGGAACGAAGTGCGTCCCACCCAAAATGAGCACCTCCAATGGCTCCTGCCCTTTTACATCCGCAAATCGTCCCCGGATGAAACCTATTTCTACAGCCTCCCCTACAGCTGGCGAACCCGCGGAGACGACACCGCCCGCTATGCGATGGGATTCCTCTGGTCCCGTCAGGAACGCCCCGACGAATCCGTTCACTGGCTCTTCCCCCTTTACTATCAGCGACAGACCGACAGTTCCTCTTCCTGGATCACTCCTTTGGGCGCCTGGCGCCGCAACGACGACGGTTCCAACCGAATCCTTACCCCGCTTTGGGTGCAAAGCGAAGATGGCCAAGGGCGCAGCTTGAAGATGGTGCCCCCTCTCCTCTCCTGGCGTTCCGAAACCCCCGAACGCGTCAACTGGACCCTTCTCGGCGCCCTCGCGCGCTTCAGCAGCGGCGAAAACCCCGATCCCGACTACATTTTCCCGCTCTACTACCGCAACCCGGAGTCCAACGCCCTCCTGACCCCCGCCTACGCGCGCTGGACCCGCGACAACGGCGAGAAAATCCGCGCCGTCCCTCCCCTCCTCTCCTGGCGCTCCGAAACCCCCGAGCGCGTCAACTGGACCCTTCTCGGCGCCCTCGCGCGCTTCAGCAGCGGCGAAAATCCGGATCCCGACTACATTTTCCCGCTCTACCACCGGAATCAAAACAACGGCACCCTGCTCACCCCCCTCTACTACCGCAATCAAAGCACCGGCACCCTGCTCACACCCTTCTACCAACGCGGCGGCAATGCAGAGCAGGGAATCCGCTGGAGCGCCGTCGCCCCCCTGTTCTTGCAACGCCACAGCGAAACCTCGTCCGCCTGGGTCACCCCGCTCGGCGGCATCACCCGACACGACAACGACACTGGCCGCACCATCACCCCCCTCTACCTCCGCATCAACGACCGGCCCGGCCACACCCTCCACGCCATTCCGCCCCTCCTTTCCTGGCGTTCCGAAACCCCCGAACGCGTCAACTGGAACCTCTTCGGCGCCCTCGCGCGTTTCAGCGGCGGCGAAAACCCCGATCCCGACTACCTCTTTCCCCTCTACTACCGAAATCCCGAGTCCAACGCCCTCATCACCCCCGCCTACGCGCGATGGACCCGCGACAACGACGAGAAAATCCGCGCCATTCCGCCCCTCCTTTCCTGGCGTTCCGAAACCCCCGAACGCGTCAACTGGAATCT
>PXAS01000106.1 GCA_003565815.1 PVC group bacterium | reverse complement strand
TTGGCCGGCTTGCAAGCCATCACCATCAACAACTTTGATTCGAAAACCAACGACCGTTTTGCGAACGACTCGAGGTTCATCGCCGACAATTTCGATTTGTCCGGCGTGGGGCGCACGGAAGAAGGTTCATGGGGTATCCTGCTGAGTCGCAACGTTTTCATCAGTGCCATTCATTTTCGCCCCTTGGACAACGCCGGACTGACCTTTTACAAAACCAACGATCCGGATGGCGACAGCGTGACGATCAAGGTGCGTCACGAAACGGGCATGCAAATTGACGACACGGACATTTGGCTCGGCGTTTTGGAGGCCCCCGTCCCTTCCGGTTATATCCATTACAATTTCGCGAGCGAAGAAATCCAGGATGCCGATTCATTCAACAAGAGCCCCTATGCGAATGAAAACGCCTATATTTTCGGTCATTCGCCGACAGGCTTTTCCATGACCCAAAATGTCGCGGTCGGTCGGAACGTTCTCAACGGGTTTGACGAATTCCCGGTGACGGGCTTCACCGGCCACGGGGTCACCTCCGCCATGAACAGCCCCCTTGCCGGCACCCATGAGGCCGCCCTCGAAAAAGGGGATTCTGGCGGACCGATGTTTGTCAGCCTGCAAGCGGACCAACTGACGTTGGTGGGCGTCAATTGGTTTATCCTGTATGACTTGGAAACCCATGAAACGAGGTTCAATGGATTTTCATACACCGGCAACCACAATGAAAGCATTCAGGCTTTTATCGACAACAACATGATCCACGCGCAATATGCGGCACCTTAACCATCGGAAAGCTGTTTCGCCATGGTTTGACTCGCTTCAGCCAGCAGTTCGCTCTGCGCCAGCACATACGCCTGCACGTCGTCCCCTTCCAATATCCGTTGCCCGCGCCAGCGATGCAACCCCGGGGGCGCACCCTCCCGATCTTGACTCCAACGCAATTCGAGCCAGGCCCGGTCACCCAGGATCCCGCCAAATTGGAGAACCTCCACATGCACTTCGATATCCGCCTTCACCTGAGGATGCAGGCGTCCGCGCACCACGCGGTGTCCGGGAAGCAGGGCGGTCAGATTCCGGGCCAGCACCTCTGAAATTTGCCCCTCCAAGGGCTCGGCCCATCGTTCAAATTCAGAACTTTGGATCAAAACCGGTGAGGCTTCCGTGATCACGTTCGGCTGATGCAGAACGCCCGGCAGGGACACCGATTGCAGGCGGAGGGTTGGGCGCGCCAAACTCTCGGGCGCCCTCCCCGCTTCCGAAAGCGCGATCAATACATACAAATGCGAATACGGCGTTGTCGCACATCCCGAAAAGAACAGGAGCCCGGCAAACACCGCGTACTTCGACAATTTCCAGCGGGGATTTTTCATGGCCGGGATCCTTTCCCTCTGAGAAAAGCATCCGGATGACGGTGGATATAGTCCAATAACATCCGAAGGGTTCGGGAAGTCGCCCGAAATTCCTCCAGCGTCTGATCCAATTCATGCCCCTTCATCAATTCAGAAAGGCTGACCAGGCTTTGGTTGATTTCGACCACCGTTTGCTCCAGCGTCCCTCCTTCCAGAAAGCGGGCAATCTGATTCATGCTGCTGTGGATGTCCTCGACAATTTTTTCAAGCGGCAAATCTCCGAGCCGTTGGGTGAAATTCTCCAACGTGGTCGGGATCGTGGGAATTTCCTCCAATTGCGTTCCGTTCCCTTTGTACACCGCTTCGATTTCCGGATGAAAATCCAGACTCACCCGCATTTTCCCCGTGACAAAACTCAACATTTCCAATCGCGCGCGAAGTCCGTTCTCCACCAAACCCTCAATATTGATGTTCCGGGGGACCCTCCCGTCCTCTCCCAATTCCACGAAATTCTTGCGGAAAATACGAACCTCCACCGGCGTGGCAAGCTCTTCCGTTTGGTGATCGTACACCAGCGAGATCATTTTGACTTCCCCAATCCGTACCCCCCGCGATGTCACCGGAGCTCCCACATCCAAGCCATTCAAATCCCCGTCAAAATACAGCACAAAAATCTTGGACGGTTCAAAAAACCGCCCGCCACCCAGCATCACCAGGCCCGCCACCGTGAGCACGATGGCGCCCACGACAAATAAACCCACGATCGCCGGATGTGCCTTTTTCCTCATCATGGGTTCATCTCCCTTGAGGGACTGCTTTCGTTTATCGGCGCCTCTCTCGCCAAAAACTGACGGATTCGGGGAATTGGCGAATGATCCCTCAACTCAAGCGGAGGCCCGGTGGCCAGCATCGTTTTGCTTTCGGAATCCAAAAACACCGCATTGCTGCCTATTGCAAAGATACTCGCCAATTCGTGTGAAACAACCACGATGGTGGAGCCCAACGCCGCACTCAACTCCAGAATCAAATCATCCAGGAGCTTGGCATGAATTGGATCCAAGCCGGACGAGGGCTCGTCAAAGAACAGAATATCCGGATCCAGCGCCATCGCCCGCGCCAGTCCCGCGCGTTTCCGCATCCCCCCGCTGATCTCCGCGGGCATGTAGTCCTCAAAGCCCGCCAAGCCCACCATCGAGAGCTTCAACGCGACAAGCTCCCGTCGTTGTCGCACGTTCAAAGAAGTGTATTCTTCCATGGGCACCATCACATTTTCCGCAAGCGTCAACGAACTCCAAAGCGCTCCTTGCTGATACAATACGCCAACATTCCGGAGCAACTGATTCCGGGTCTTTTCATCCGCGGCCCAAAGGTCCGTCCCGCCATAACAAATCGAACCCGCATGGGGACGATTCAGCCCGATCATGTGTTTGAGCAAAGTGCTTTTGCCGCATCCGCTCCCGCCCATAATCACGAAGATATCCCCCCGATGGATGTCGAAAGAGAGATCCTTCTGAATCAACGTGCTTCCGTAGCGCAGTTCCAAATCCCGCACGGTCAGGACCGCGGCATTGGAGGGGGGACCATCACTCATAGCGTCACCATAAAGATGAAGGTCCAAATCGCATCCGAAATCACAATGGCCACAATCCCGCTCACCACCGCCCCGGTTGTGGCCACACCCACCGCGGAGGCGCTGCGGCCACAGTGCAAGCCCCGGTAACACCCGCAAAGGGCCACGAGAATGCCGTATGTGCAGCCTTTGATCAAACCCTGCAAACACAGCCAAAGGGTCATCAACTCAAAGGATTGCAAGAAATACACCCTCGGAGACAGCCCCAGAAACAGCACCCCCACCACGCCACCGCCGAAAATGCCAAACACATTCGCATAAATGACCAGCAACGGGGTCATCAACGCCAATGCCAGCACTCTGGGCAGCACCAGATACTCCATCGGCCGAATGCCGAGCGTCTCCAGCGCATCGATCTCCTCGTTCACCTGCATCGCCCCCAATTGAGCCGCGAACGAGGCCCCCGTGCGACCCGCGAGAATAATCCCGGTCATCAGCGCGCCCATTTCCATCACCATGCCGATGCCCACCAAATTCGCAACAAAGATCTCCGCGCCAAACATGCGCAATTGCACCGCACCCACAAAGGCCAGGATCGCCCCCACCAGCAAACTGATCGTCCCCACGATCCCCAATGCCTTCGGACCACACTCCTGAACAATGACCCAAAACTCCGATTTCCGGTATCGCGCCTTCCCCACCAGAAAACGCCCCGTTGCAAAGGACAACTCGCCCAAAAACACCATGCTCTCCCAAAACCCCGCATGCGCCCGAAAAGTCCCTTCCCCCAGCCGCCCCAGCCACGAGTTTTTTCGTTGATCAAGCCGGGTTCCCTCCTGCTGCGGCACCGCGTCCGCCAGACGCATCAGCCGCAACGCGCCCTCCGGCATTTCAGAGAGATCCAGTACGATATCCGCCTCCTTCGCCTGTTCACGCCAACGGCCCAACAACACCAACAGCAGACTGTCCCAGTCCGTGATTCCGTCGTCCACCACACGAACCCTTTCCGGTGAAACCGCCAAAACCGACATCGCGTCCTCCTGCGGCCAATCCCCCTCCAGGGTAAACGCACCCGACAACCCCAGCACAGACTCCGCATCTGATTCAGAAAGAATACGCAGCCTCGCGGCGGAACGTGAAGAAGGGGAAGCGGCAGTCATATTGTGTCATGTCAAGCGGTTTGCGGAGGAAGCGTAAGTGAATGGATGGAAACCCAGTCTACGGAAAACCCCCGACAACCGCCATGGGGTGATACCCCACTGTACGCCGTGAGACAATCCCATCGAATCGGATTCCGCTTGTGCGTGCTCGAAAACTCGTTCCGAGTCCCGGCTTCAGGGCCTGTTGATTTATTCAACCACCCCTTCGGCAAGCTCAGGGCAGGCTGAGCGCACCTGATAGGCACTGATGTAGAGTGTCGGGTAATGATTAACCTTAAATATTTTATTATCAGTGTTAATCAGTGTTATCAGTGGTTGAATTTTCTACTTCGCAGATAAATCGACAGGCCCTAAATCCGAAACTCGGATATTTCTCCGGATCGCGGCGGAGGGAAACAAATTACGAAACAAATTACTGTTGCTATATTACGCATCGCTTTGCCGCAATGCCTCCAACCCCGCCCAACAGCCCCCCTGCATCCGTCGCCCCGCCTTTTTCCGCTTGTCCCCGAAACAGGAGCGATACTCCGACATCACCCCTTCCAGCCACGACGAACTCCCGATCGCCACACCCCGCGTAAAATATCGCACCCGTTGACGCAACATTCGCGCCATCGGAACCTCTCCCCTACGTTCATACTCCGCAATCACCTCCACCGGGTCGAATCCCTTGCGATTGCGGATCTTTTCCGTCGTCCGCGAGTCCCCCGGGCGCGTCATCCCCTTGGCCACCAACCACAATCGATACGCCGCCTGAACTTCCTTCCAGTTCTTCGGCGCCGCACGTTGGACCCGTTCCTTCTCCAGCGCCGCCCCGATCCCCGTCCAGTGCATCTCACGGTTCAACTGACGCTTCCGCACATTGTCCGCCCCCTGCGGCTGATGCCCCCGCGACAAGCGCACCAACGCCTCCAGCCCCTCCCGCGCCAGGGCATTCCCCCCGCAAGCCTCCCCGTAACCGTTCCAGTGATAGTCCATCGGATCCCCGCACATCCCCGCCCGCACCGGATTCAGGTCGATA
>PXAS01000342.1 GCA_003565815.1 PVC group bacterium | reverse complement strand
GAATTATGAATTATGAGGGATGAATTATGAGGGACAAGAGCGGGAGCCGGGATGAACATCGCGCGGAGGCGCAGAGACGCAAAGGGAAAATCAAGAAGGTCATGAGCAATTTGAATCAAAACAAGCCGACTTTCTTTCCGGAATCCATTGCGAAATTCCCTGCCTCCGAAGAACCTCTGCGTCCCAGCGCCTCTGCGCGATATGGAATCCAGTATCATTGATCCGGATGCCGGAGAATTAGACCACGGAACACACGAAAGACACGAAAGGAGGTCATGGATGATTCAACCCATTAACCGACAACGGATATCCGATAACCGGGCTTCGCCCGTCTCTCTCTCTCTCTCTCTCTACAACATGGCGGCTTGGGGATGGCGGCGGCCCCGGCGGATTGCCGCCGCCTGAATCACCGGGGTTGCTCGGTTTGCTGATCATGGAAGACTGGAGCGACAAGGCACTGATCCTGCACCTTCAGGCGAACCCGGCGGACGGGGAGGCCGCGTTCAATGAATTGTACCGCAGGCATGCGAAAATGGTCCGTAGAGCAATTGCGAGGCATCTGTTCGACCGAACTTACGTCGACGACGTCCACCAAAATACATTTTCTCGCTTCTGGGAAAAGCGTCATCGGATCGAATCTCCGTACCGAGTGAAAGCTTATCTGGGGAGAATCGCACACGACGAAGCGTTGAACTTGAATCGGACCTTGAAGAAAGTCGAATACCTATCTCCGGCCGACTTGGAAATACTCTCGCCGTTGGGTGGTGGGAAGACCGAAATCGATATCGAAACGATTCACACGGAATTGAGAATATGGTGCGAAACCCACCTAAAAGGAAAAAAATCCAGAATCTTAATTCTGCATTTTCTCGAAGGATTAAAATATGTGGAAATAGCTGAACTAGAGAATCTTCCATTGGGAAGCGTGAAATGGAACGTGCAAAAAACAGTCGAGAAACTTCGAAGATCGAAAAGTTTTTCAAACCTTTTTGGGTTTTAAAACGGTTACCCTATTGAAAGCACGTGAGTTTTTGACAGAACACAGGAAAAGACCGGTCAATTCAAATCCCGAAATTACGATAGCGTGGCCCCATGAACCCATTACAAGGAAGAGTCAGTCGAAACGGACGCCGATTTTTGATTGCAGCAGGAATGATCCTGGCGATCACGGGGTTGGCGAAGCTCTTGACCGTCACTGGTGATACGACGCTGTTGCGGGTGCCTGATCCGATTTTCGGCGTGGAGTTTCGGTATTTGATGGCGGCGGTAGGCCTAGCTGAGTTGGTTATCGCCGGGTTTTGCTTCTTTACACGATGGGACGCGCTAAGCACGGTTATGGTCGCTTGGGTTGCGTCCGGGTTTATGCTTTATCGGGTCGGGATTCGCTCGGCCGATTGGCAACGGCCGTGTGGGTGTTTGGGAGATCTTACTGATGTGCTAAGAATTTCCTCGCAGACAGCCGAATGGATTTCCATCGGATTGTTGGGGTTTCTATTAGTTGGGAGCTACGGAGTATTGGTGCAACGATTGAAGTGTGTCGAAATAGGTCAATCTGATGTTCGTAAGTCGATTTCAGGAAGAAAGCAATAGGCTGTTTCTGGGTCAGTTAGCAATCGATTCTATTTGATTTTGAGAGTTCGATTTGATTACGTAGAAATGCAATTATAGCCTCATGAAAAAAATAGGAGACGATCGGGATTACATGCGTTCGATAAAATCGAATGCTAATCAGTATAGTCGCAAGATTACGTTTATTGCAGGTATGTTGTTATGCTTTAAGGCAACGTTCTTATTCGGAGACTTAGATATGGGTAACGGATTATGGAAAGGCTCTGGGACGATTGATGTAGATTCGAGGGGAACTAGATATTCGGCATCTGTTGAAGCATACGTTGGTAAAGACGGGCAATTCCTGTTTCACTTGGACAATCATTGGAATTTCGAAAACCACGACATCCTGTTTTCATATGACGGAGAAGATTTTTATTACGTAATTCGCAACGGATGGCATGGAGGAGAGGGTGATCTTATATATCTGAGCACAGGCAATATACCGTTGATTCTATTTCAGGATTGTGCACGTGATGCTCTTTGGTATGCCTTAGGCATGAGCCATTTTTTAAGTGACACGGGTTCAGCCGGAGAAATAGTCAATCTTGCATACGGTCCCAGATCAAGCATCAATGCCTATGGCTTTCGTTTTGAGGCTAGTATTATTAGCCAAGACCCAACGTTGGCCAAGAAAATTCTCATTTATAAAGACAAATCGTTGGATAGAGAAACACCTGAGGAAGAGGCAACGCGTAAGGAAATAGATATTGATTCGCTATATGTGTCTGTAGATAGGTTGGGGCATCAGTGGCAGATTAAGCGAGACTGGCCAGATGGCGTTCTGTCCGCCGAGGTAACATGGGATAGTTCAGTCAGTATTGAGGAAAATAACCAAACATTCTTATTGCCATCCGAGTTTTCTGTCAAGACTTATCCTGTCTCGGGGCTTCCTGGTGCAGAACCAAATTGGATAGTTAGAGCGAATTTTCAATCATGGGAGTTTCTTCATGAATCCACAGATTCTTTTAAACCGGAAATCTATAGGCGTACAAGAATTTACGATTCACGCTTAAGGGAGCGGACGGATGCGAATTATGTCGACCACGTATTGTATTTGATTGATGATAATTTCGGGTGGCGGAGTAAGGAAGATATGGAATTGCAAGCGATGTTTCATGACTCGTTAATTCATAAAGAAATTCCCAATGCGAGAAATCGTATGAATTTGAGTACAGGCTTTCTTTACCTAATCTTTGTTGTTGTTGCTGCGGTGCCATTGTTTTTATTGTTTTGTTTTAGAAGTAGCACTTAATGAGCGTTCATTTCAACAGGCCCAATTTGCCTTATTGGAGGCATTCTTCAAAAAAACCATTAACCTAGAAAATGTATGAAAACGAAAAAATACAGGATTATGTACTGCTGGAGCGTTTTAACCCTATTTGTTGTTTGCTTGATGTTTTTTGGCACTGTGGTGCTAAATGCGCAGACTACCTATTTTAAAAAATGTGATTCTAAGACATATTTAGAGTCTATTGACGACTGTAATAGCTTCACTACAGTCGCAGAATGTATTGGAACAATTAAAAATTGTGAGGTCGAAGTTCTCGGGGAAGGATGTATAACGTTTTCGCTTTTGACTTGTAACGCAGGAAGTTGTCCCTATTCCAAGACCGTAGTTCGAGTAACAGCGCAGTGTGGCACTAACAGTAGTTTTCCTGCGGGGCCACTATGTATTTGCAAGAAATTACCCTGATTTTCCCAAATATGAAAGAAGTTCGGCTGGCAAGGTGAAATGAACGCCCGCATAGCGATAGTACGTACATGAAGGATGAATTGAAATCGGGTTGAAGGGGAAAGTCTAATGGCTCTCAATTAAACAATACATCGACGTCGTTATCGTAGCGTGCGAAGCCATATCTTCTAAACGAGAGCGAAACCGATCATGCTTTAATGTTATACATTATAGGCCGTTTGACCTTACTTCGATCTTGATTTTGGTTTCGATTCATTAGCTTTAGCTAAAGCTTGCTTATCTTAGTGGCATTCGGGCTATGTCCAAACGCTGGAATTCATAATGAAACGGAAGGGGAATGTGAAAATAAACAACGATGTCTAGTGCAAATGAGCGAACGCTAGATTTGAAGGCAAGCAATAACGGATATGCCAATCACGGAACAGTTCATCCGCTTCCTGGTAGCCGGTGGAATTGCTGCAGCGGTCGATGTTTTGGGGTACAATTGGTTTCTGAAGCATTGGCCGACGAGTGGCCGCGTGGTGGCGAGTGTATTTTCCACCACGTTCGCAATGGCCACCAGTTTTTCGATCAATCGAAGCTGGGTGTTTGTTGAGGCGAACGGTGGAAGTTGGCCGGTGGTTGAGTTTGTGGTGGTGACCCTAATTGCGGCGTATGGCCTACAGTCGTTCGTGATCTGGCTACTTTCGTTGGATTCCCGGGGTAGTCATTCCAATTTCAATGTGGGCGGGTTGGTGTACGCATCGTGGATCGGATTGCCTGGGCGCGAAGTGAAGCGGTTGGCCTTCGGTCTGGCGGGGTGCGGTGGCGTCGCGTCGGCGGGGCGGGTGGATTTTGTGGAGCGGAATTTGGTCAAGGGGGCGGCGTTGGGAGTGGCGTTGATCTGGAATTTTTCATGGTACCGGTGGTATGTTTTTGTATAGGTTTTGGGAACAACGAAACACACGAAAGACACGAAATGAGGGGAATGTTCGTGCGGAGGCGCGGAGATGATGAAAAGGGTAGTGGGCCACAGAGATAACAAAAAACACAGAGAGGATTTCACCTGACATTAACCGACAGTTTTCCGGTGTTGCTGCGGGAAAGGAATGATTTCCAGTCTGGCGGCACGGGTCCCGATAAATCGGGATGCCCTCCAGGATTTTTTCGTGCTTTTCGTGTGTTTCGTTGTTCGAAATAAATCCTCGTTCCAGGCTGCTTTATGAAGGATAAAAAAAAGATTGTCATCGTAGGAGCGGGGCCGGCGGGGTTGACGGCTGCGGCGGAGTTTATTGGCAGCGCCCATGCTGTGGAGGTGCTCGAGGCCGACGAAGAGTATGTCGGGGGGATTTCTCGGACGGTACGGTACAAGGATTTCCGGTTCGATATCGGTGGGCACCGGTTTTTCAGCAAGAACGCCTCCATCGTAGATTGGTGGAAGGCGCGGTTGCCGGACGATTTTTTAAGCGTGCGGAGGCAGTCGAGGATTTTTTACGGAGGACGGTTTTTCGACTATCCGTTACGTCCGGGGAACGCCTTACGTAATCTTGGCGTTATCCAGAGTGCGGCTTGTGTCATCAGTTACCTCTGGCGCAGAACGTTTCCTGTCAGACCGGAGGTGACGTTTGAAGATTGGGTGACCAATCGGTTCGGCGACAAGTTGTTCAACACGTTTTTCAAAACGTATACGGAAAAGGTCTGGGGCATGCCGTGTTCCGAGATCAGCGCGGACTGGGCCAGCCAGCGGATCAAGGGGCTTTCGCTGAAGGAGGCGTTGTTGGGGGCGTTTCGGCGTCAGGGGAGCGGCAAGGGAGTCATCAAGACCTTG
>PXAS01000253.1 GCA_003565815.1 PVC group bacterium | reverse complement strand
TGTCATTCGGCGAGCCCCGGAAGGCACCCCGAAAAGCCGAATGCCATCCAGTTCCCACTCGCTCCCCAGCGAGTTACACCCTGTTGGAGCTATACCGCAGGTTTCCGCGTGGGTTTTGGGGCGAGTTCCGGGGCTCCACGCGGACCCTGCCGTCGTGCTGGCTCCGTGCTCCTCCGTGTTCTCCAGCGAGCTTGCGAGCGGGTGGTTCATTTGGTTGCGGGTGAAATCTGCGTTAGGATTGAGGCAAGTTCAACCAATATCGCGTGCCTTTGAGCTTCCCGGTTTTGGCGAGGGCACCCGCGTCCACCAGATCCGCCAAATTCCGGGTGGCGGAGGCGCGGGAGGTTTTGTTGATTGCGACGTATTTTTCCGCGCTGAGGCCGCCGACAAAGCCTTCCGGTCCTTCGCGTGTCACGTTTTCGGAGTTACGAGCGCGGCGGAGCCGCTTTGGCGTGCGTGTAGCGAGTGCAACGAAGCTACCGCTTTGCAAAGCCCTGGCCAGACGTCGGACCAATTTTCGAGTGGAGTCGCGAAAAAGCGGTAGCTTCGTTGCTCTCGCTAAAGCACGCCAAAGACGCTTCGTGTTCGCGCCCTCCATCAATACGACATGCCGCATTCGAATTAAAAATTCCTTCTTTTTTGATTGGCATTTTGACTTCTAAGGCGCAAGTGTTTGACATGACACAAGCGTTGGATCAATCGTATCCCGCCTTTTGGGAGGGAAAGGCCCTGTCCTTGCAACGTCTGGTGAATGCCGGATGGTGGTGGACCCATTTTACCCGCGGGTTTACGGCGGGGGCGGTCTTGGCCGCCTGCGGGTTGGTGGGGGCGCGGCTGTATGATGTGGAAACCCGCTGGATTTGGGGGGCGCTCGGGCTTTGGGCCTTGGCCTGGGGCGGGTGGAGTTTTCGTTCGGCCCGGGGCAAGTTCATTGATTTGCGGGCCGCTTTTTCGCGATTGGACGTGGCCAAGGGACTGAACCATGCCTTGGTTTCGGCCATGGACGGGGTGGGGCCGTGGCCGCGCCCGCAGCGAACCCTGCGCAATCCGCTGCAATGGAACCTGCAGCCGGCCCTGATTCCCCCCCTGCTGTGGGCGTTTTTGTTGGCCACCGCCATTTGGATTCCCGTGGGACGTCCCGCGGGCGGGGACCCCATTGCCCGTCAGGAACCGGCGGCCTGGTCGGAAATCTCCACCTTCCTGGAGGAACTCAAGCAGGAGGACTTGGTGGAAGAGGAAGCCTTGAAAAGTTTGGAGGAACAGTTGGCGGCCCTGCGGGAGAAACCCGAGGAAAGTTGGTATCGCCAGGGCAGTTTGGAAACCACCGACCAGTTGCGCGCGGAGGTGGAACGCGAGGCGCGCAAGATGTTGCGGAATTTGCAACAAACCGCCGCGCTGATGGAGGCGGCCCGGGTGGCGGGGGACGCCATGAGTCCCGACATCCGGGACCACATGCAGGAAGCGTTGCGGGAGATGTTGGACGAGTTGGGGCAGGGGACCCTGCCGCTGAGCGAGGAGATGCTCGCCCAGTTGCGGCAGATTGATTTGAGTCAATTGGATCAACTTTCGCCCGAAGACCTCAAGCAGATTGAAGAAACCCTGTCCGGGCAATGTGACGCCCTGGGACAGTGCATGCTCGCCGGGGGCATGCCGGGCGAGGAGGGGGACCCCGGATTCGGCGAGGGCGAAGAGGGCGGCGAAGGCGCGGAGGATGGCATTGCCCTCTTGATGGCCATGATGGGCGAATCGCCTTCCGGGCGCCCGGGCGAAGACGGCGGGTCGGCGCCCATGCGGCTGGGGGAGACGGCGCCGGATGCGGAGGCCCGCAATCCCTTTGCCTTGTCCAACGAGGATCTGTCCAGGACCGCCACCGGGGATTTGTTGGCCCTTGCCGAGGGCGAACATGACGACGAGGCGACGGAAATTTCCAGAACCGGCGGACGAATCGCCGCTCCGGGTGGCGAGGGGGAAGCCGTGTGGCGGGAAAACGTTTTGCCGGCCGAAGCCAGGATTTTACAACAATATTTTCAATGAGGGTGTATGCAGGAAACGAAATTGAATGAAGCGGAATTGACGGCGGCGGGCGAAAAGCTTCAAGCCATTCGAAAAGCCCTCAACGAGGTGCTCTTCGGACAGGAAAAACTGTTGGATCAGGTGATCGTGTGTTTGTTGGCGCGCGGTCATTTGCTGTTGGAAGGTCTGCCGGGCCTGGGCAAAACCGAATTGGTCCGCGCCCTGGGCGCGGTCATGGGGCTGGAAGCCAAACGCATCCAGTTCACCCCGGATTTGTTGCCCGGGGATATTACCGGGAATCCGATGTTGCAGGAAGTGGACGGCGAGCGCAAATTCGTGTTTCAGCCCGGCCCCTTGTTCGCCAATCTGGTGCTGGCCGATGAAATCAACCGGGCTTCGCCAAAAACCCAATCCTCCCTGCTGGAAGCCATGCAGGAACATCGGGTGACGTCCATGGGCGTGCGTCATGCCCTGCCGGAGCCGTTTTTCGTGATGGCCACCCAGAACCCCATCGAATTGGAAGGCACCTATCCTTTGCCCGAGGCGCAGCTCGACCGTTTTCTGTTCAAGCTCAACATCCAGGCCAACGGGCCGGAGGTGCTGCAGCGGATCGTGCAGCAACGCCGCCTGGGGGAAGAGGCGGTGGTCTCGAACATCCTCGACAAGGGCGCCTTGTTGGCGTTGATGGATCTCACCCGGAAAATTTATCTGCCCGACCTGGTGGCCAATTACATTGCCCGCCTGGTACACGGCACCCAACCGGGGGCGTCCAAAGCCGCCGGCTTCGTCAAATACGGCGCCAGTCCCCGCGCCGCCATCGGCATGGCCTCCGCCTGCCGGGCCCGGGCGCTGTTGGAGGGCCGGGCCAACGCCAGCTACGAGGATGTCCGGGAAATCGCGGTTCCGGTGCTGCAGCACCGCCTCGTGTTGGAATATCACGCCCGTCTGGAGGGCATGACGGGCATCAAGGTGGCCGAAGAATTGCTGGCGGAAATTTCGGCCCACCATGATCAGCTCCCCCCGGTGGTCACGGACCGCAAAGTGGGAGCGGGTCAATGAAAAAACGCGGTCGTTCTCTATTGTGGGGTCTGTTGTGTTTCGGAATGTGCCTGTCCGTTCAGGCCTCTTGGAGCACGCGGATCCAGACGGACCCCAGTCGGGTGCGCATCCAAATGTCGTCCATGCTGGATGGCCTCCCCAACAAAGGGCATGTGCCCATCCGCATCCAAATTCAAAACACCGGGTCCAGCGGGGGGACTTGGACCTTTGATTTTCGTTCCTCGATCAGTTGGCAGGAGCAGGACGTGTTGAACTATCCCACCCGGGTTTCGCTGCAGCCCGGAGAAGAACGGATCTTGGAGGTGATGGTTCCCCTTTACCCCCTTCAAGAGGGCGGGCGGGGCGTTCACATTCAGCCCCGCCTGCGCGTGAACATGGGCGGACCGGGTCTGGAAAGCACTTCCCAGCAATTGTTTTCCATGGGCCAGAGCCGCATCGGCTCCGAGGTGGTTGCGCTGTCCACCTCCTTGGCCGGTCGCAACAAATCCGCCATCGAACAAAGGATTCAGACGTCGGGAGGACATTATCAGGATCGGGTGCTTTCCGCGGGTTTGTCCGTATTTCCCGAGGATATCCGCGGGCTTTCGGGGTTGGATTTTCTGATCATCACCCCCGGGGAGTGGGGCGCGCTGGAGCGGGGCAACCAGTATCTGTTGATGCAATGGATCGGGCGTGGCGGGCATTTGCTTTTGGCCGCGCCCGCGGACACGCCCCTCCCCGCCGCGTTCCAACCCTATCGTGGGGAAGCCGGCACCGCCTCTTTGGGCTGGGGGAGCGTTTTTCCGGTGGTCATGAACGGCGACATCCTCGATCCCGATGAACTCCTTTCGCAGATGAACCAAATCCGAAGGGACCGTCCCTCCCCGGGACGGGGGGAATTCCTCCTCCGTGTCTGGCAGTTGCGCGAACTCATTCCCGATGTGGAACGTCCGCTGTTCCTTTTGTTGATCGCCGTGATTGCCATCGCGGTCTTTTTGGGGCCCCTCAATGTGGTCGTGGCCTTTCGCCGCAAGCGTCCGGTGCAATTGCTGTGGATGACCCCGATGCTTTCGATCGGCTTGAGCCTGGCCCTGCTCCTGCTGATTTTGTTGATGGATGGTTTCGGCGGCAAGGGCCACCGCGCGGTCACCATTTTCCTTTTGCCCGCCGAAAACCTGGAAATCGTGGCCCAGGAACAGGTTTCCCGCACCGGGGTCTTGTTGCGAAGATCGTTCGCCTTGCCCGCCACCGCCACGATACAACGCCTGCGGGTGGATTACGGGCACCGTCGGGGCAGCCAAGGTGTTTTTTCCGCCCTCCCCGGCGGACAATGGGACGGGGACTGGTTTGAAAGCCGGGCCATTCAGGGACAGGCCATGATCGATTCCCGGCCCTCCCGGGCCCGCCTGGAATTCATCCCCGCCACCGGAAACGCCCCCCCGGAGGTTCTGTCCTCGATTGACGCCGAACTCTCTCAGGTCATCCTGCGAGACTTCGACGGCAATTACTGGCGGACGGAGAACGTTCGCGCGGGCAGCCGCCCCCCCCTGAAGTCGACCACCCCCGAAGAGGGACGCAAATTCATTCGTTCCCTGTCGTTGCGGGAAGGCGAACGGGTGTTGCCGGTTACCGGACCGGGCGTATTTCTGGCCCAAGTGGCCGCGGGCGACGGTCTTTTTCTGGAAAGCCTGGACAGCATCCGCTGGGATCGGCAGGAGGCCCGCTACACCGGGTTTCTTTCCCGCGCCGGCGGAACCCGCGCCAACGGCGAAGGAGGTGCGCAATGAACGCTCCCGCAAACAAGCCTCCGGCCAACAACGGTCCCTTGGTCGAGGTCAGGGGCCTGACCAAATACTTCGGCAAATTGCTGGCCGTCAACCAAGTAAGCTTTGACATCCACCGGGGACAGGTCATCGGTTTCATCGGAGAAAACGGCGCCGGGAAAACCACCACCATGCGCATGATGGTGTCCCTGGACCTGCCCGACTACGGCAGCATCCGTGTCAACGGCTACGATGCCGTCGCCTATCCCAATGAAGTGCGGCGGGCGGTGGGTTGGATGCCGGACGCCTACGGCACCTATGATTTCATGACCGTGTTTGAATACATGGACTTTTTTGCCCGCGCCTACGGCTACAAGGGGGCGGAACGGGAAATGCGTGTGCGCGAAGTCATGGATTTCACCGATCTGACCCCCCTCGCGGATCGGCCCATGAACAAATTGTCCAAAGGCATGGGCCAGCGGCTGTGTCTGGGTCGCACCCTCTTGCCGGACCCCGAAGTGCTGGTGTTGGACGAACCCGCCGCCGGGCTCGACCCCAAGGCCCGGATCGAATTCAAAAACCTGGTGCGCCTGCTGGCCGCCCAAGGCAAAACCCTATTCATCAGCTCCCATATTCTCTCGGAATTGGAGCAAATGTGCGATTCCATGCTCTTCATCAGCCAGGGCCGGATTGTCCACCACGGCACTTCCGAAAGCCTCAAGGTCCGGGAAGGGCATCCCGGCGTGGTGCGCATCGAATTTGACGGTCTGCCGGAAACCTTTCAGGAATGGACCACCCTGCAACCGGGCTTGGAAATTTTCGACAGCGACAAAAAAGGGGTGCGCCTGCGCATGCAGACTTGCACGCCGGAGAGCCGAAACACCCTGTTGCAAGGCATGATTCGGGAAGGGTTCCCGGTGTGTGAATTCCACTTGGAGGAAGTCCGCCTGGAAGATGCCTTTGTCGATATCCTCAGCCGCAGTTCCCAACCCGTCGGGGGACGCCCTGTCGCGCAGACGCCGCCCGATTTGCCGGGAGGCGCGTCATGACCGGCGACCACTTCAATCCCATTGTCGTCAAAGAACTGCGCCAAGGCCTGAAGTCCAAAAGCTTTCTGGCCGCCTTTCTCGGTTTGCAGGGCCTGATGTTGCTGAGCATGATCATTTATCTCAGCGCCGCCACCGCGGGGGGAGAGGATTTCGGCTTTTCCAACGCCTTTTTCTGGGCCATGATCGGCTTGATCACCATCATGCTCATGCCACTGCGCGCCTTTTCCGCCATCTATCAGGAGGTCAAGGACAATACCCTGGAGTTGGTCTTTCTCACCCACCTGAGCAGTTGGAAAATCTCCCTGGGCAAATGGCTGGCGCTGATCATTCAGACGTGCCTCCTGCTCACCGCGGTGCTGCCGTATCTGGTCCTGCGCTATTTTCTGGGAACCATCGATCTCACCGGGGATCTCCGGGCCATCCTGTTTCTGCTCCTGTTTTCCATGCTCTTCACCGCCGTGGGCGTGGGGATCTCCGGATGGCAGTCGAAATTGTTGCGGAGGTTGATCGTTTTTTTCATGGTCATCAGCCTGCTGAATGTCCCCCAATTTTTGATGTTCGCGACCCTGGGCGGAATGGCCGGCGGCTTCGGGGGGATACTGCCCGCGCTTCCGGATTATCTCATGGGCATTTGGGTGATGCTCCTGTTGATGTTGTATTTCGTGGAATACGGCGCCTCCGTGATCGCGCCCCCCGCCGAAAACCATGCGTTCCCCAAGCGGCTGATCGGCCTGGTGCTCGTGGGGTCGATGTTGATCTACGGGCACGTGCAGGGCGTGGAATGGCTCCCCGTCCTGGCCTTTGTTTGCATCTTGCCCCTGCTGGTGGACAACCTGTGCGAGCCGGTAATGCTCATCCCCAGCATTTACAACAAACGCCTGCCCCCGCCGGGGGTCCGGTGGCTGTTTTTCCCGGGATGGGTTTCGGGAATCTTTTTTCTACTCTTCGTCGCCGCATGGTTTTACCTCGGCTTGCGCACCGCGTATCCCGGCGTATCCGGCCTTTCGCTCATCGTGGTCAATTTCATTACCCTGATGATCCTGCCCGTGGCCGTGGTGCTCAACATCAATCCCGGCACGGGCAAGTGGAAGCCCGCCTACATCGCCATGCAAACCGGATGCGTGGCCCTGGCCGGTTTTCTGATCGCCATCCACTCCGTGAACCAGTTTCAAGATGTGCGCGCTCTGATCCGTTATTTTCCCCACGCCAATTTTTTCCAGTTGTTTGAACCCGCCTACCGCAACGATCCCCGCACCGGGGTCGGCGTGTTCGTGACCTTCGCCCTGGTGTCGCTCGCCACCGGTTTCGCCATGCGGAAAGCATTGGCCGGCATGGTGCGTCTCAGCCGAAACGCCCGTGGGCACGATGCCGTGACTCCCGCCCGGACATGACAGGCGAGCGCATCAATCCCATGGTGGTCAAGGAAGTGCGGCAGGGCCTCAAGTCGCGCGGGTTTGTCGCCTCCCTCATGCTCCTGCAACTGCTCATGGTTTGTTGCATGTTGCTCTATTTTTTGCTTCTCTCCCAACCGCAGGGCGGTTCCGGCGGTTTGGTAGGCGCGGATGTGTTTTTCTGGGCCATTCTCGGGTTGTGTCTGTTGGTGATCATCCCGGCGCAAGCCTGTTTTTCCCTTTCCAACGAGCGGGAACAACAAACCATGGAACTCGTTCAGCTCACCCGATTGCAGTCCCGGAACATCGTCTTCGGAAAAAACGCCTCCCATCTGTTGCAGGCCTTCCTCTTGTTCACCGCCGTGCTGCCCTTTCTGGTGCTGCGGTATTTTTTCGGTCAACTCTCCGTGAGCGGAAACCTCCAGGTGACATTTACCATGATCGGCCTGGGCATTTTCCTCACCGCATGCGGACTCTGGATCTCCAGTTTCCCCGGCAAGGCCACCCGCTACACCCTGATGGTCTGCTTGTTTTTGGCGACCCTGGTGCTGGGCGTTTTCATTTTGGAGGAGCTTTCTTACAGCTCTTTGTCCCTCACCACGCGCGATACCGCCCTGTTCGCTTTGTTCACCATCATTTATTCGCGTTTCTTCTTGTGGGAAGCCGTGGCCCGCATCGCGCCCGCCGTGGAAAACCACACCCCGCGCAAACGTCTGATCTCGCTGGTCTTGTTGCTGGCCGTATTGGGATTCCTTTGGCGGTTTCCCGATGAAGATTTTTTCATCCTCATGCTGGTCCTCCTGACCCCGATGTGCGTGGCCACGCTGTGCGAACCCGCCCAACCCTTGGCCGGCCTTCGTGCGCGCCCCGGCAAATTGCAGACCCTGGGCTGGATTTTCCGCACCCCCGGATTTATTCCCGCCGCCACTTTCGTTTTCACAATCTTTTTCGCCCTTTTTTGCATGAGCCTGCTCATGATCCCCCGAATGCCCCATCACGCCTATTCCCACGAACCCTTGGTTTTCGCGCCCGTGTGGTTGAATGTCCTGCTGTACCCAATCCCCCTCATGCAATGGCGCAACGTTCCTTCGGAAAAACGAATCCTCTTTTATTTGGTGGTGCAATTGATCTGTCTGATCCTGGGCCTCATGGGCATGTTTTTGCAGGAGACCATTTGGATTGCCGGGGACATACTGATCGCCGCTTTCCCCATGTGGGCCTTCATCGACATCATCGACAATGGCGGGAATTACAGCCAGTTGTTGCCGAACCTGACTTTTTCCATGCTATTGATCGCCACGATTTTGTACCGGCCCGTCCGCCACTTCCCGTCCTTCGCCCCTGCCATTTCCCTGCCCGACCCCCGCGATGCCGAAAACACCCCCCCAGCTTGATTGGCCGGAGCCGGAACGCTTCCGGGAGCTGCGGCGGGACGCCCGCGCCGCCGCCGGACACCTGCGCCTTTGCCTGCAACAGCGCAACTGGCGCGGCGCCATCGGCAATTGGTCCGGCGCCGGCACCGGCAGTTCCATTGATTTCCAGGACCATCGCCCCTATTTGCCCGGAGATGATCCCCGTTATATCGACTGGGCCGCCTACGCGCGCAGCGGCAGCTACATCATGAAACTCTACCGAGAAGAAGTGAGCCCCGCCATCGATCTGATTCTCGATCTGTCCCGCTCCATGACCTGGGAACCCGTCAAACGCGACCGCCTCTTCGGTCTCGCCGCCTTCTGCCTGGAAAGCGCCGCCGCCCTCGGCGCCCGGCCCCGCATGTCCGGCATTTCCGGCGGCAAGGTTCACATGTTCGACCCTGCCCTGCTCGCCGGGAACGCCTGGCCCGTGCCCGAATTTGCCCCGGTCGAGGGCCCGCCCCGCCTGGAGGCGCTGCCCCTCCAATCCGGAGCCCTGCGCATCCTTATCTCCGATCTTCTCTACGACCAGGCCCCGGCGGATCTCGTCCGCCACTTGAGCACCGGCAAGGGCAGGGTGGCGCTGTTGGCGCCTTTCCTCCAACAAGAGGCGGAGCCGGACTGGCGGGGCAACCTGGAACTCATCGACTGCGAAACCGGCGTTTCCCGTCGGCAGCGGGTGGACCCCGCGCTGCTCGCCAATTATCGCCAGGCCTATGATCGCCATTTCGATCAATGGCGGGAAGCCTGCCGCCGCTACAACGCCCGCTTCGCCAGGGTCCCCTGCGAGCCCTCGCTGGTGGACAGCCTCGGCCTGGACGCGTTTCAAAAAGGGGTGGTGGAAGCATGGGCCTGAGTTTCGCCAATCCCGCCGCCCTCTGGGCCCTGCTGGGCTTGCCCGCCGTCCTGCTGATCCACTTTTTGCAGGTGAAGGCCAGACCCCGGGAAATCAGCACCCTCTTTCTCTTGGACATGCTGCCCGAAGAAAGCCGCCGCGGCGCCGTGCTCACCCGCCTGCGCAATTCCGCGCAACTCTGGTGTCATTTGCTGGCGGTATTGTTGTTGACCCTCCTCCTGTCCCAACCCCGCTGGACGCGTCCGGAGTCGGTGCAGTCCATCGTCATCGTTCTCGACGACACCGCGAACATGGCCGCCTTTCGCGAAGAAACCCTCACGCAAACACGAAGCGAGATGCGTCGGCTTTCCGGAGCCGCCGCCCGCAGCGAATGGCGGATCATGACCAGCGATCCCGGCGCCCCCCACCTCTACAGCGGCGAAGACTTGTCCGCCGCCCTCGCGGCTCTTGACGCACACCGTCCCCTCCTGGGACTGCACGACCCCGCCCCCGCCCTGGCCCGCGCCCGCGAACTGGCCGGGCCCGAAGGACTGGTGTTGTGGGTCACCGCCCATCCGCCAGAAGCCCCGCCCGCCGGGGCGGAAGTGCTGGGCATCGGCGCGCCCGCGGACAACGCCGGATTCACCGGACTGCGGGTTGAACGCAACCCCGAAGGGGGCCATGATTGGGTGGCGTCCCTGTTGCATCGCGGGGAAGGGGAGGTCACCCGCCACCTTCAAGTGCAAATTGACGAGCAACCGCCCCGGGCGCCCTCACCCGTCACCCTGCCACCCGGAAAAGTGGTCACCCTGCGGGGCGAACTGCCCGGCGGGAGCCGCCGCGGGGTGTTGCGGCTCGATTCCGACCGCTTGGAGATCGACGATGTCATGCCCTTTGTGGTGCCCCAGCCCAAAATCCTCACCTATTCATTGAACGAACTTTCCGAAGCCCAGCGGGAATGGCCCGAACGCGTGATGGCTGTCGCCCCCCACGTGCGCCCGGCGGCAGCCGACGCCCCCGCCGGCTTGGTGTGGCGGGCCTTTTCCGGCGACGACCCGCATGCCGAGGACAACGGAATTTTCTTTTACGCCGGTGAGGAACGCGGTACGCCAGGCACCGTCATTGCCGAAGACCATCCCCTCGTCCGCGACTTGTCCTGGGGACCGTTTCTCGGGTTCACGCATCCCGGATTTACCACGCGCCCCGGCGACCGGGTCTTGGTTTGGAGCGGAGACACCCCCCTCGTGGTTCTCCGGGAAGGCGCCGGACGACGGCAATTGATCTTGCTATTCCGACCCGAACGCGGCAACGCCGAGCGCTTGCCCGCCGTGTTGCTCACCCTGCACCGTTTTCTCGAACGCCTGCGGGAAGCCCAAGTGCAATACGAAGCCCGCGCATTCGATGCCCGGGAACGCCTTCACCTCGCCGTTCCCGCCGGCGCCGGCGAACTCCGGATCCGGCACACCCCCCTGCAAGGAGAACCCCGCGAATTCACCCATCCCCCCGGCGCCCCCTTGTACGCGCCCGAAACCCCCGGATTCCTCGAAATTACCCGCGGGGACACCCCCCTGCTCGACGCCGCCATACAGTTCACCGACACCGCCGCCACCGATCTCAGCCAGGCGGACAGCCAAGCCCTGCCCGAGCGCGTCCGTCTCGAACAACAGGAACGAAACAGCCACGCGGAAATGCTCACCCCCCTCTGGTTCGCCCTCCTCCTCCTCGCCCTCCTCGGCGGATGGCTGTGGAAATAACTCCAACCAACATCGCCTTATGACTTGTTTTTCAAGGATCCTCCGCTCTCAGCCGCTTCTGTTGCTCGGTTTCTTTGCCTTCTCTTTTGCCATCGCCCCCGCGCGGGAATCGCCCTTGCTCTGGTCAACCGACCTGCAGGTCGGTGATCTTGCGGTGTTGGAGGACGGTCAACTCGCCGTGGCCGCGTCAGACCGGGTGCGCCTGTTTGACCGCCATTTTCAAGAGACCTCGGCATTGGATCTGCAACTGGACAGGATATTTGCGGACCGAAGCGGAGAGTTCCTCTCGGCCGGAATCGAAAGGACCCGAGCTGAGGTTCAGCTTCATCTGCACCCGTTCACCGAACCCCGGGCCGACTTGACCTTCCCCATGGAACGGGCGAATTCCGCCCATCTGGCCGGAGACGGCGCGATTTGGATCGCGAATCCCACGGGATTGATTACCCGAATCCATGACGGCAAAACGTCTCATTGGGATGCGCGTGACCACACCCAAAGTGGTCGCGTTTATGGCAACGAGCCCTTCCGGTTTGAATTCACGGAATCGCCGGAGGGAAAAATCGCCCTGGTTCAGCAAGGTGGTTTTTTTGGTTATGGGTCCTCCCTGCAGGGTCTGATGATTTGGGAGAACGGAGAAATGCGGCGGCTTCAAATTGGATCCGGCAACGTCCGTATCACCCCTGCCTGCGCGGAATTTTTGTCGGAGAATGAACTTTTGTTGGGCGACAACTCTGGTCTGCGGACATTTGATATCCACTCGGGTGAAGTTCTCGACACCGTGTCCCCCCCGCCGGGGTTTTATTCGCGACCTATCCGCCCCGTTTTCACCCGTTTGCTCCCGGATGACACCCGGATTGTTTTTTATTGTCACCGGGGACATTCGGCAGGGGATCATCATGCCTTTGAACACGGTGGGTTCACCCAAATTTTGGAAATCAAAGATGGGGCCTGGCGGAAAATCCCGATGAAACTCGACAGCCGGATGTGGAGTTTTTTGCAGGTGGAGCGTCCGGTTCTTGTTGACGAACACGGGGGGATGTGGATCGCGAATCGGGGAGAGGGGCTGGCGTACCGCTCACCGAATGGCACTTGGCGCGCGCTCGGTTGGGAAGCCGGGGTCCCCTTTGAAACCATTTCCCGAATGGCTTTGGACGGGGATCGCCTTTGGATTGCGAGTGCCGGGAAAGGCTTGGCCGTGCTGGACATCCCCCGACTGCTCGAGCCCGCCTCCAAGCCCTCGGGTTGGGATCGGCTTTCCTTGGCGGCGGCGCCGGTGTGGTGCGAGGCGGGTGACCTTTATTTGCTGAGCAATGAAGAAGGGGGGATCATCACCCGCTTGCCGGCTTCCGGTGAGCCGGAACGCATTTCGCTTCCGCCACATGGGTACAACAGCGCCATCACCCAATACCTCACCCTGGACTCGGATGGCGGCATTTGGCTGTTCGGAGGGTTTTATCAGGGGGGAACCATCGCAGTGCGAACAGGCGAAAACTGGCAAATCCATAGCCGCCGGGGAAATCGGGCACTGCCTCACCACGTGCCCGAAATCGCTTTCCAAGATATGCGGGGACGCGATCCCTCCTTTCGCATCGGATTCCCCGGCGATTCCTTTTACCCGGTGTTTTCCGAGGACGGACGCATCGTGTTTCGAAACCGTTGGAGACGGGTCTCGTATTTCGATGGACGCCAGTGGCACGCTCCTTATGGGGGCAGGGAAATCGGCGGGAACGCACTCTCCTGCCATCCGTTTTTCCACGACGGACTTGTCACGGCCCGGATCGGAAACAGGGTTTACCAGATGAAAGAGGAGGACTGGACCGACAAGGTGGATGACCGTGCGGAGCGACCCTGGGTGGAGGTGGAAGGCGTGGAGTCGCCATTTGCCGATCAGATCAAGATGGCAACAAGTACTTTCCGACGCTCTCCCGGCATCGACGAGATTCGAAATTTACCTCCGAACTGCCCCCTGGCGCCGGAGGAAGTGGAGTGGATTTTCCATCGGAACGAATGGACCTGGGTTGGCGGCGCCACCCTCCTGGCCGCCTCCCCGGGTCAGGGATGGCTCTCCCTCGACCATTCGGAATCACCCCTCGCCGCCGCCAGGGGCATTCGGGAAATTCTCTGGCAGTCCGGATCGCCTGTATTGATCCGCCATCAGAAGCATGGACACGTTTTTTCCATCTACACCCCGCCACCGCTTCACGCCGAAATCACCGAACCGCATCTGGGCACCTTGGAAGCCCTTTCCATGGAAATCCTCCCCGGCGTGGGAACGGACCGTGAGCCGGAGGAACTGTGGATGCGGTTCCGGATCAACGATCGGGAATGGTCCGGGTTGCTTCCGTTCGGGCCTTTGTTGATCGGTTCCGTGGAGACCAAAGGCGAGCAGACGCTTTCCCTGAGACTCTACGGGAAACACGATTTTTCCAGAAGCAGGGAGCTTCGGTATCACTTCGACAACGCCTTCGATGTTCAGGACATCATCGCCACGAACATCCGCAGGCTGGGGGCGCTCCGTTTCGCGGACAGGGAAGATGCCTCCCGGATATTGGAGGAGATCGGGGAACCCGCCCTGGCTCACTTGAGGGCTTCCTTGGACAGCCCCGACCCCGAAGTCAGGCACCGGGCCCGGGAACTGATTCAAAAGCTGACCGAAAACTGAACTCACCAAGCATAAGCTGTATCATGAAATGGTTCGGAGTGGCCCCAAGTCGCTTCGCGTCCCGGCGGGAAAGAGACGTGTCTCGGGAAAAACGTTCGCGGATTGAAGTTTTCCGCTTCGGTTTTTTCCCAGGGGATGGTATGCGGATGTTTTCCGAAGGTCGGAAATCTTTTTTCGCGGGCTTCCGAGCGTCGGAAACCGTCTGAAAACGTCATTTCATCCGCAAGGTTTGCAAAGGAAGGGTCTTATGTCCGGTCTGCTGACTTTTACCGAACGACAACAAAAAATCATTGCCACGGCGGTGACGGGTTTGGCCTGTCTGGTGTTGGCGGGCTTGGTGTTGCTTGCCTTTCAGGTGATCATTCGCTTTATGAGCGCGTTTTCGACGGTCTTCCTGCCCTTGGCGGCGGCGGGGATCCTGAGTTTGCTGTTGCGTCCCTTTGCACATTGGGTGCGGACGCGGAGTCATTTGCCCGCGCCGCTCTCGGTGCTGGCGGTGTTTGTTTGCGTGCTGACGCCCGCGATTTTGCTTTTGCATTTTTTCGGGCTCATGCTGGTGCAACAATTCAACCACTTCATCTCTGCCTTGCCCGGTTTGTTGGAAACGCTGCGGGAATTGATCAACACCCATCTTCCCGCATTGGCGAATTGGCTGGATGTGCAGAACCTGGAAACGATGGAACAGACCTGGCGCGAGCACCAACAGGCCTTTCTGCGATTCGCGGTGGCGGGGGCGGAAGGGTTTTTCGGGATTCTGGGCACTTTCGGAAGTTTCCTGGGCTGGTTGGTCATGCCCGTGTATTTGTTTTTTTTCATGGTGGCGCCGCCGTTTCACGTGAATAATTTGGGGCAGTTTTTTCTATTCCTCAAGGAGGAAACCCGCAACGATTTGCTGTTTCTGGTCCGCCAGTTCGTGGAAATCGTGGTCACCTATTTCAGGGGCCAGTTTTCGGTGGCGCTGATCCAAGGGGTGATGCTGGCGATGGGCTTTTCGGTGTTCGGCTTGGCCAATGGCCTGGTGCTCGGGATGATTTTCGGTCTTTCCAATCTGGTGCCGTACCTGGGCAATATTCTGGGGCTGACGGTGACCATTCCGCTGGCCTTCATGCAACCCGGGGGCGGATGGGGGTTGGTGCTTGCGGTGCTCGGGGTGTTGGCGGTCACGCAAGTGGTGGAAAGTTATTACTTGACCCCGAAAATCATCGGCAACAAAACCGGGTTGCATCCCATGGCGGTCATTTTCGCGATGTTTTTCTGGGGGAGGGCCATCGGCGGCATTTTCGGCCTGGTGGTGGCGGTTCCCCTGACGGCGTTTTTGGTGGTTTTCTGGCGATTGGCCAAAGAGAAATACCTCCCGAAAGCGGAGACGTCGGAAGGGTAGCCGCGTAAAAAGCGGTTTGATCCGAAATGGAAAACCGCTGCTCTTGGCTGATCGTGGATCAATCCGCGTTGTGAATCGCGATTGAGCAGGCCACGGTTCCCTGAATGCCTTCGGATTCCGAATGCAGGGTGTAGGTGCCTTGGGCCGGACATTTTGGCATGACCTCGCCTTTCACGTGCGGGAGGATGTCATTGAAGGTCACGGCGGCATCATCGCTCGGGGCTTCAAACAAGTACTGTTCCATGGCCCCGAGAAGGACCCGTTGGTGTCCTTGACAGAGATTGATTTGGGTCGTGGTCCGGGCTCTTCCGTAGAAGGGGTAGGCGATTGTTGCCAATAGGCCAATGACCATCACGACAATCATGACTTCCAAAATGGTAAAACCATTGAACGGGCGGTCAAAGGCGGGCCGTTTCTGGCCGATGATTGAAGAATCCAGGGGCGTAGGTTTCATAATAATCAACTTTAAGTGAAAAATCACCCCTTGTCGACACTAAAAATTCCAAAACATTACGTAATGGGCTTTATGGTGTGAGAAAATTACAAATCTCATCAATTTCAACCGCATGACGAACAGACCATTTCAGATCATGGACCAAGGTCCAGCCCTGGGGGGGCATCAGATCGGGCAGTTCCGCTTTCCAGACATATTTGGGGTCCTGGTCGTGAGTTGCGTCTCGATTCTTGAAGTGAAGCCGGGGCGTGAGTTCAGCGCCATCCTCCACGGTCCACGTGCTTTGCCATTTTTGAAAAAGCCCGCCGGGGCCTAGGGATGCCAGGGTTTTGGCGGAAAAGGAGGCGGCGGTGGGAGCCTGCTCCGCCCAATGGTCGCAAACGGTTTCCTCATCTTCCCGGGCTCTGCGCCAATGGGTGTTGTCTTGGAACAGGGTGGGCCAGGTGAGTGCGGGGGTGGCGGCGAGATCGGAGGGCGAGAGGGAGGTCATGCGGGTGTGCCAGTGAACTTCCCCCCGGTCCGCCGGGAGGGTGATCACTTGGTTGACGCGCATGTTCACGGGGGGACCGAAGGTTTGGGTGAGCATCACCACCTGCCAATTTTCGGACGTCACCCAACCGCGGGCCTGCCAGCGGGGAACGTCCTCGCCCTCCAACACCGGGAGCGCCGATTCCATGATTTCGAGGGGAAAGGGCAAAACCGTAACCGGGCCGGACAACACGTTTTCGCCGTCCAGGTGCCGGAGGGAAACCATGCCGTCGGAGGCGGGAGCGACAAGGATTTCGATGCGGGCGTTGCGCACGCGGAAGATTTGTTCCCCGGATTCCAGGGTCTCGGGGGGCAGAGGAGCCACGGGCACTCCGTCGGGTCTGGCAATGGAAGCCGCCAGCAAAACAGAGAAAAATAATGACAAAATGAATCGCATGCCTGAATGATTGTTACCTTTTTTGGTGAAAATTTACCAGAACAAAGCGTCACGTTCGCAAATTATTTCCCGAGGACAAGTCAATTTGTTTCTTTGGGAGCCCGTAGCTGAAAATTCTTCAGGGCTTCCCGGAAATCAAGGGGGAGCGGGGCGGAGAATTGAAGGGGGGTGTTGAGGTGAGGGCAGGGGAGCGCGAGCCGGTGGGCGTGCAGCATTTGCCGGGGAACCGATCTTTCCGGCGCGGGGGCGGGACCTTTTTGGGCGTATTGGCGTTCTCCGACGATGACCAGACCATGTTGCAGCAAATGGCGGCGTATCTGGTGGGTGCGGCCGGTGGGGATCTCGCAGGACAGGAGGCAATATCCGCCCCGTTGTTGGAGTCGGACGACTTTGGTGAGCGCCTCTTTGCCGTCCAAACGGGCGTCCACCGCGAAGCGCGGCGCCGGAGGGGTGCCGCGCGCCAGCGCCAGATAGGTTTTTTCCAGGGCTTTGTTGCGAAAGAGTTCGAGGTAGGGCGCGCGCTCGTTTGCGGTTACGGTAAACAGCAGCACCCCGCTGGTGTCGCGGTCCAAGCGATGCAGGGCCCGGAGATCGGGCAGATTGCATTGGATGCGGAGCCGGGCTTCGACGCTGTCCTTTTCGCGGTCCGACACCAGGCCCGGGGGTTTGTTGACCGCAATCAGCCAGGTGTCGCGGTACAGGATTTCGATTTTTTCCGGGGCGTTGGCCGACGTGGCGGCTTGGAGTCCGTGCACTTCGATGCGGTCCCCGGCTTTGAGCGCATGGCGGGCCATCCACACCCGGCTTCCGTTCACAAAGACATTGCGTTGATCCAGCAGGGCCTTGGCCTGGCGTCCGGACAGGTTCAACTGATTGCGCAACGCCTCTTGGAGCGTTTGTGCGGGGCTGGAGCGATTGACGGTCCATTGACGGCTTTGATGTTCGCGGGGCATGGTTTCCGCATAACGGATAAGGGGCAAGACTGCAATCCTATCCGTCAGGAACCCGGACTATATACGGACTATATAGCAACAGGTAATTTAATCGGTAATTTAATCGGCAGAATCGGCAGGGGTGAGGGGCGTTCGAAAGTGTGTTGGGAAAGCCAGAACATGGGAAAAGGCCTCCGGGGGAGACCGAACGCTTGATCTCACGCCGCCTTCCGAGCTTTCGGGGGGATTGCACCATCAGAAGATGCGTTGACCCCCCGAAAACTCGAAATCCGACGCAAGCTGAAGCGCCCCGTCTCCCATAACCCTAACGGGTTGAAGCGAAAAGAGCCGAAGGCTTTTTCCAGTCACACCCGCGCCCCCGCGCGGGAATCCCTGCAAAGTAAGAGCCAAAAATGCTTTTCGAACGGGCTCTAGAACAGGTAATCCTACGAGCTACCGCCTTTTGACGTTGGATTTGTACGAACAGCTTTGGCGAGACTGAATGGTGCCGGTTGGAAGAGATTGAGCCCCCGTTCGAAAAGGGTTTTGTTGTGATTTGGCATGGTTGATCGGTTTTTGAGAGCGGGCGAATATAGACAATAATGTAATCCATTGCGCACATAAATGTACTTTTTTGGGCCGGTCCGTCTTTTCGACTTGTTTTCACTTGTGGAACGCTCTTTCCGATCTAGGCTACGAGTATGAATTCGCCCCTGCATCCATTCACCTATTTTCGGTTACATTCCACCAAGGCGCGGCTTTGGGTGGCTTGTATTTTTTGAACGATGGTGCTTTCCACGAACTGGCGGGAAATCCTGCGAACGGCGGAGGAACGTCGGCGCGCCCTGCATCGCTGGCCGGAGCTGAGGTGGGAGGAACGTAAAACCGCGGAAACGATTCGGGCGTTGCTGTCCGCTGCCCATATTCCCTGGCGGTCATGCGCGGACACGGGGACGGTGGCCACCATTTTGCCGTCCGGGCATGCGTTTGCCGATGGAAAACACCTGGCTTTTCGGGCGGATATGGACGCCTTGCCGATCGCGGAAACGTCGGGGGTGCCCTATGCGTCCGAGGTGCCCGCGTGCATGCATGCCTGCGGGCACGACGGTCACATGGCGGCGTTGTTGGCCGCGGGGGAATGGTTTCAACTTCACGCGGATGCGTTGGCGGGCCCGGTGTCGCTGATTTTCCAACCCGCGGAGGAGGGCGGCCACGGGGCGAAAAAAATGATCGAAGCGGGGGCGTTGGAGGGCGTCGATTGCATTTACGGCTGGCACAACTGGCCGGCATTGCCCCTGGGGCAGGCGCTTTGCCCCGAGGGGACGGTGATGTCGGGCAACGGCACCTTTCGGATTGAATTGCAGGGCCCGGGCGGGCATGCGTCCCAACCGGAAGCGACCCGCGATCCGGTGCTGGCTTCCGCGGCGGTGATCCTGAATTTGCAGCAAATCGTCAGCCGCCGCCTCCCCCCGCAGGCGGACGTGGTGGTGAGCGTGACCTCGGTGGACGCGCGCAGCGGCGTGACGGTGACCCCGGAAAGGGCGGTGCTGGAAGGGAGCATTCGGTTTTCTCGGCCCCACTGGCGCGAGCCCGTGTTTCACTTGATTGGGGAGATCAGTCGGAACACGGCCGCGAGTTACGGGGTGGAGGCGGAGGTCACGGTTTCGCCGCGATACGATCCGACGATCAATCATCCCGAAGCCGCCGACGAGTATCGGCGGGCGTTGCGGGCGGAGTTCGGCGATGCGGTTTCGCGGACGGATTTGTTGTTGCCGATCATGGCTTCGGAGGATTTCGGGTATTATTTGCAACGCATTCCGGGCGCGTTTGCGCTCATCGGCATGTCGCAAGCGGATGCCGAGTTGGGTACGCGGTACGACGTCCCCTGTCACAGTCCCGCGTACAGATTCAATGACGCGGTCATCGCTCCGGTGGTGCGGGTGTTCGCGCGTCTTGCCGGGGTGCCCTTGCCGGGAGAGGACGATGCCTGAATTTTACATCCCCCTGATCACACACGCCAAAGAAAGGAACCACCATGGATTGGTTTAAAGAATACGAGTCGGAAATCAGAGCCTATTCGCGGGTATATCCCGTGGTGTTCGAGACCGCGGAAAATGCAAAGCAGACCGACGAAAACGGAAAGACCTATCTGGATTTTTATGCCGGAGCGGGCGTATTGAACCTGGGTCACAATCCCCCGGCCATGAAAGCGGCGATGATCGCGTATCTGGAGAAAAACGGGGTGTTGCACAGTCTGGACATGATGACGGTCGCCAAGCGTGACTTCATTCAGGCCTTCGTGGAAACGATTTTGCGCCCGCGGAACATGGACTACAAGCTGCAGTTCATGGGGCCCACCGGCACCAATGCGGTGGAAGCCTCGTTGAAGCTGGCCCGTCTGGTGACCGGACGGAGCCACGTCATTGCCTTCAGCCAGGGATTTCACGGCATGACCCTGGGGTCCCTCGCCTGCACCGCGAACGAAGTTTTCCGCAACGCCGCCGGGGTGGGCTTGGGCGATGTTTCGCATTGGCCCTTCGATACGCATTCCGGGGGCGGTTTGGACAGTCTGGACACGCTGCGCGCGCTCTTGGAAAACACTTCCGGGGGCATGGAAAAACCCGCGGCTTTTCTGGTCGAGGCCATTCAGGCGGAAGGCGGGGTGAACGTGGCCAGTGCGGAATGGCTGTTGGCCCTGAAAAAATTGGCCCACGATGTGGGCGCGCTCCTGATCGTGGACGACATCCAGGCCGGGTGTGGCCGCACGGGTCGTTATTTCAGCTTTGAAGGCATGGGGCTGGAGCCCGACATCATCACCCTGGCCAAAGGCATTGGCGGCATCG
>PXAS01000240.1 GCA_003565815.1 PVC group bacterium | reverse complement strand
TTATTGATAAAACAAGGTCTTCCAGCGTTTGTCTTCGATGAGTTCGCCTTTTTTCATCAGCCAGGTTTCTTCGGAACCGGCGATTTTGGCGAGGGCCTTGTCGAGTTGTTCCTCCATTTTTGCCAGCCCGGAGACATAGACGTGGGTTTTGCTGTCTTGGAGCAGGCTCCATACCTCCTCGGCATTTTCCTCGACGCTGCGTCCGATGTCGGCGGGTTCGTCGAACACGGGACGGGGGCTGAGCGCTTCCACGGCTTTGAAAGTGTCCTGGTCGTAGTACAGGGCCAGGTCTTTGTTTTTGTCGTTCATGTAGAGCAGATCCATGCCGGTGCGGGCGCCGTAAAAGAGGCGGACCTGTCCTTTCCACTGTTTGCGCTCCTCGTAGATGTGCTTGAGGAAGGCGCGGAAGGGGGCAATGCCGGTGCCCACCCCGATCATGAGAATGTTGCAACTCGGATCCTTGGGGGGCATGAATTGGCGCCCGTAAGGTCCGGCAATGCGGATTTCGTCACCGGGCCGGGCATCACAGAGATAGTTGGAGGCCACGCCGGGGTATTTTTCGCCGCTGACTTCGTCGATATAAAAGCATCGCCGCACGCAAATGGAGATTTCACTGAATTCGCCGTCTTCGCCCTGGCGCGAATTGGCAATGGAATAGAGCCGCATGTGGTGTTCGTTGCCAAAACTGTGCGGGCCGGGCACCAGCACGCCGATGCTCTGGCCTTCGAGGTAATTGAAGGTCGCGGAATCGATGTTCAACACGATGTGCCGCACCTCGTCGGTATCCTCCGGGGTAATGCGGTGGGTCTGGACCACGCGGGCGGTGTAGGGATGACTGATATCATATTCAGTGAGGTTCATGGCTGGCTCCTAAGGGAGGTGGGTGGGGGTTGGTTGTGGGTTGTGGGTTGCTGGTTGTTGGTTGCGGGTTGTTGGAACTCCTCGCTTGCTTTTGCCCGGTCTTGGCACTTTTTCCAGTTGGGGCATCCGCAACTCACGCCGCATTCCCCGCCCTCTTCGCGGGCGGGGCCGAATTCCGGATGTCTGCGGGCAAAGCGGCGGGCGCTTTCCTGGATGCACACCCAGAAAGCGAAGGCGGCAAAGATGATGCCAATGGAAAAAAGGAGTTTGACCATCATCCGCCCAACCCCGCAAAGCCCATGAAGGCGAGTGACAACATGCCGGCGAGAATCAGGGTCAGGGCCGCGCCCCGGGCCACGCCGGGCAAATCCGCGAGGTCGAGTTTCTCCCGCAATCCGGCCATGAGCAGCAGGGCGAGACTGAAGCCCGCCCCCGCGCCGAGACTGAAGGCGATGCTCTGCACCAGGGAATATTCCCGCGCGGTTTGAAAGAGGGCCAAACCCAAAATCGCGCAATTGGTGGTGATCAGCGGCAGGAAAATCCCCAGGGCCCGGAACAGGGCCGGACTGAATTTTTTGATGGTCATTTCCACCAACTGCACCGCCGAGGCAATCACGGCGATAAAGCAAATCAACCGCAAAAATTCGAGATCATAACGGACAAGCAGTTTGTTGATCCCAAAGGCACAGAGAGAGCTGACGATCATCACAAAGGTGACGGCCATGCCCATGTTGCCGGCGGTTTTCACTTTGCCGGAAACCCCGAGGAAGGGGCAAATGCCGAGGAACATCGCCAGCACGAAGTTGTTGATGAGAAAGGCGTCGAGAAAAATGGCGGGGGCGGATCCGGGGTTCATGCGGCCTTCCCTCCTTTCCGTTTGCGTTCTTCGATCCAGGCGAACAGCATCAGCCAAAACGCGAGGACAAAAAACGCGCCGGGCGGCAGGACGAAGATCGACCAAGGCTGAAACGCATCGGGCATGACCTGCAGACCGAAGAGCGACCCGGAGCCCAGGACTTCCCGGACCACGCCCAGACACAGCAGGGCAAAGGTGAAGCCGAGGCCCATGCCCGCCCCGTTGACCACGGCCTTGAGGGGACCGTTTTTGGAGGCGTAGGCTTCGGCGCGCCCGAGGATGATGCAATTCACCACGATGAGCTGAATGAAGGCGCCCAGGGCCTGATACAGGTCCAGGCTGATGGCCTGGATCAGATAGTCGGCCATGGTCACGAAGGTGGCGATAATGATGATGTAGGAGGCGATTCGGACTTGCTTGGGGATGACATGCCGCAGGAGGGACACCAAAAAGCCGGAACACACGAGCACAAAGGTGGTGGCCACGCCCATGGCCAGGGAGTTCATGGCGGTATTGGTCACGGCCAGCACCGGACAAAGCCCCAGCATCATCACAAACACGGGGTTCTCTTTCCAGAGTCCCTGGGTAAAGGTTTGCAGGGTGATGGCTTCGGATTTGCTCATTGGGTGCCTCCCTCTTCCGTCCGATCCGTCGGATCGATCGGATCCGCGCGATCCGCCCGATGAAATGTCAACACCGCCTCGCGCTGTTCGGCGCCGCGCCGGATGGCTTCGCCCACCGCCTGGGAACTGACGGTGGCGCCGGAAATGCCGTCGATTTGCCAGGGTTCGGTTTTTTCGCCCGCTTTCACCACTTCGACGGGCCGGGAGACGTCCAGGAGGCGGAAATTTTCATGGAAAGCCTCGTCATGGATTATTTTGTCGCCCAGTCCCGGGGTTTCGGTGCTCTGCAGAACGGTCATGCCGATCACGGTTTCGGTTTCGGGATCAAATCCGTACAGCAGGCGGACCACGTCCTGATACCCGCGGGCGGCCCCTTCGAGGGCGTATCCGATGAGGGCGCCGGATTCATCGTAGCCGGCATAGAGATTGGCGTTTGCCTCGGTTTGCACCACGCCCGTCTCGTCCACCCGGTAACTTTCCCGGCGCACGGCTCCGGGCAGAACGCTGAAAACGGCCCGTTCCAGGGCCACGCGCCGGTTTTCGGCAATCCGCGGCGCGGTCAGTTGAACCGTCGAGACCACCAGCAGTCCGGACATCACCGCGATGCCGCCCAGGGTGGCGATCAGGCGGAGGGCGGAGGGCTGCGGGGGGATTTCCATGGCATCGGCGTCGCTCATGCCTTGGCCTCCTTCCGCCTGGGTTTGCGCGTGGCCCCGTAGATGCGGGGCTGGGTGAGGTCGTTGAGCAAGGGGGTGGCCGCGTTGGCGAGAAGAATGGCGTACATCACCCCTTCGTTGAGTCCGCCGAACAGACGGATCATCACCGTCACCACTCCAATCAGAACGCCGTACAGGACAATGCCCAGGGGCGTGACCGGAGAGGAGACCATGTCGGTGGCCATGAAGACGGCGCCGAGCATGAGCCCGCCGGAGGTGAGGGTGAAAAGGGGCGTGGGATACAGTTCCGGGGATTTGAGCCAGAAAACCAAGGAAAACAGAGCCGCCGAACCGAGAACGGAGGCGACGATTTTCCAGTTCAGCATTTTTCTGAACGCGAGGTAACAGCCGCAGAGCAAAATCAACAGGGAAGAAGTCTCCCCCGCGGAACCGGCGACGGTGCCCACGAACAATTCCGCGGCTTCGGTGTCGATATGATCGAATTTCATCAGCGCCAGCGGCGTGGCCCCGGTAAAGCCGTCGATGGGGAGTCCGTCCATCCAGGGGCGCAGATCGGGCGGGCTGGCAAAAGGAAACGTGAAAGTGGAGGGAATGAATTCCTTGAAGCGCACCTGCACCATGGCCGGGGTCCAGGTGGTGATGGGCACGGTGAAGGCGGCCTGGGCGAAAGCGCGCCCGACCAGGGCGGGATTAAAGACGTTGAATCCGAGCCCGCCGAAAAAGAGCTTGCCCACGGCAATGGAAACAAAGGAGGCCACCGCCGCCATCCACAGGGGAAAGCTGGGCGGCAAAATCAGCGCCAACAGAATGCCCGTGATCACCGCGCTCCAATCCCCGGCGGTGCTGGGGCGGTGGTTGAGACGGCAAAACAAATCCTCCGTGCCCACGCAAACCAGGGTGCAACAAATAATCAGGGCCAGGACGCTGAGACCGAATTGGTAGATGGAAAACAAGCAAATGGGCATCAGCGCATACACCACGTGCCGCATGATCTTGTCCACCGGGTGGGCGTCGCGGAGATGGGGGGAGGTTTTCAGTTGTACGGCGGGTTCACTCATGAGGCTTTGGCCGCCTTTTCGCGGTTGCTGGATTTGGCAATGCGGAAGTACTGCACCAGGGGAATGGCGGCGGGGCAGACATAACTGCAGGACCCGCACTCAAAACAGTCGTTGAGATGATAGCTTTCGGCCATGGTTTCGTATTGGCCTTTGTAGGCCAGTCTTCCCAGTTCGCAGGGGTTGAGATGCATGGGACAGGCCTTCACGCAGGCGGCGCAACTGATGCAGGGATAGCGCCGCATTTGCGCTTCGGTGGTGAGTTGATGCTCGCTGAGCACCAACAGCCCCCCACAGCCTTTCGTGATGGGCACGTCCAGCGAGGAAACGGTCCCGCCCATCATCGGACCGCCCATGATCAAATGACGGGCGCTCCCGGAGAAGCCGCAAGTTTCCAACAGCCAGCGGATCGGCGTGCCGATGGGCACCATGAAATTCCCGGGACGCTGTACGCCGGGTCCGGTCACCGTCACCACCCGTTCAATCACCCCGCGTTGCATGGGCATGAGCTGCCCCATTTGCGCGGTGGTGGCCACATTGAACACGCCCACGCCCACGGCGGAGGGGAAGGTTCCGCCGGGCACTTCCCGGTTGAGCACCGATTTGATGAGCATTTTTTCCGCGCCCTGCGGGTATTTGGTTTCCACGGCCATGGCGCTGACGGTGTCGTTGGGCTTGAGCACTTTGCGAATGGCGTCCACGGCGTCGAGTTTGTTGTCCTCGGTGGCAATGATGCCCCGCTTCGCGCCCATGGCCCGCATGAGAATGCGGGTGCCTTCCACCAAGTCCGCGGCCTGCTCCAACATGAGCCGATGGTCCGTGGTCAAAAAGGGTTCGCATTCGCAGCCGTTGATGAGAATGGTATCGATTTGAGAACCCTCGGGCACTTTCATTTTCACATGGGTGGGAAACGCGGCCCCGCCCAGCCCCACCAAGCCGGTGTTTTGCACGGCGGTCACGATTTCATCGGGGGAGAGCGCTCCCACATCCGCGGGAGCGCCATAGCCCACTTCCTGCGGATCCCCGGCGTACACATCGAGGATGAGCGACAAAGTCCGCGGCCCCCGGGCCGTGGGCATGAGACGAATCTCCGAAATGACCCCCGAAGCCGGTGCGTGCAGCGGAACGGAAACAAACCCGTCCGCGCGGGCAATGGGCTCGCCCCGCACCACCTCCTGCCCCTTGCGCACCAAAGGCACGGAGGGTTTGCCCGCGTGCATGGACAAGGGCAGGACCAGCCGCTCCGGAAACGGAAGACGCCGGATGGCTTTGCCCGCGGTGAATTGCTTGTTTTCCGCGGGATGAATCCCGTGGGAGAAGCTTCCGCGGAAAACGCTTCGGAGTTCCGCCTTCAGGCGGCTTCCCCCCGGGGCCTTCAGGTCCCGGGAAGCCTTCCGTGCGTGGGAAACGGTGCTCGTCGCTGAAGCATCCTCGCTGAATCCGCCTGAAGGCGGGACTCCGAACTTCATTTTCATCCGTTGAATTTCTCCGCGCGTTTCACGAGCTTGTCGAGGTTCTTTTCATGGGGGTCGGCCGGGGTTCCGGGGTGGATGCATTGTCCGGTGCATTTCTCGGCGGCGCGGACGATGTCCTTGAAGGGACCGCCGCGCGGATCTTTGACAAAGGCCTTTTTGTCGGCGTCGTATTCAAAGATCTTGGGGTTGATGGTCACGCATTCGTCACAGCTGGTACACTCGGATTTCTCAATCCAGGCGGGCTCGAAAGCTTGCGCACCCTGATTCCCACCCGTTGCGGCGGGGGGGCTCGCGCCTGCGGCTTCGGCCAGCACCGCCGGGGCGGCGCCGCCACCGGCGAGCATGTTCATCAGGCCCTGGGCGAGTTTTTGCGCGGTCTCGGCCCGCACTTGGGTGGCAATGGCTTCGGGATCCGGCTTGCCGGTCAGTCCGGCCAGCGATTTGAGGGTGCGCCAGAAATCGATCCGCTCTTCACTGGAGCGCACGATTTCGGCGGAGACCAGCACCCGGCTGAGTCGGTTGCGCTTGTCGAGGGTCCAGATGTAGGGGAACAGTCCCTCGCGCTCGTCTTCGGGGGTGGCGATCAGTTCCGCCAGCGGCACCATGTTGTCGTTCCAGGTGTCGGGGGGCGCCACCCGGAAATGTTTGCGGAAGCGGGCCTCGCCCACCGCAAAGTCGGCGAAGGTCATGGGCAACTCCAGTTTTTGCTTGGTGCCGTCCTCTTCCTCGTACGCGAGGGTGTAGCTGGGCCAGTCTTCATCGAGGGCGGGATTCCCTTCGAGGTCCAGGCATTCCTCCCAGTTGTTGCCGGCGTCGGGGTCGAAGCGCAGTACCGGATAGGCCCGGGATTCCAGGGCCATGCGGCTGCGGGACACCGAGGCGTCGTCCGACACGCCATGTTCGGGCTGACAAACCGCGTACACGTTGAAGAGGGCCGGACGACGGGCGTTGAGTCCGTCGATGAAGCCTTCCAGCAGATGTGTGTAGTTCGAAGTGTTGCCTTGGAAAATAAAGGCGGTGCGGTGGGCGGCGCCGATAAGGCTGATCTCCTTGCGGATTTCCTGCTTGCCTTTCCAGGCCTTGCCGTAGGGGGCCATGTCGGACACCTGCCCGGTGAACCCGGACGTACAGGCCTGCCCGCCGGTGTTGGAATACACCTGGGTGTCAAGGACCATGACCTTGATGGGACGTCCGGCCATCAGCAGTCGACTGAGGTTTTGGAAGCCAATGTCGTACATGGCGCCGTCCCCGCCCACCGCGCAAACGGGCGGACACATGTGGTACTCTTCGTCGGTAAAGTCGTTCCAGTTGAAGTATTGGAGGTCTTTGTCGAGCTGCGCGAAATCCGCGCCGCCGTCCAGTTCGGCCTCGGCCATGCGAATGGCCCGGAATCCTTCCGCCATTTTCGACATGTGCCCCTCGAAAACACCCAGGGCCACCGAGGGGGCGTCCTGGAAAAGGTGGTTGGTCCAGGGAAAGGGATAGGGATTGTAGGGCCAGGAAGACCCATACACCGAAGAGCAACCGGTGGAATTGATGAACCCGAGATTGGAGCGCCCGTTTTTGGAGGGACCGTGCTCGTAACGCCACTTGAGATCCTTGAGGGCGGCCATGAGTTCGGACACCCGCCGCAACCAGTCGCGGTCCAGGGGAGAACCCGCTTTGCCCTTGTCGAGTTCACCGGCCAGTTGGGACAACTTGAGGTCCCCCTCGGCATGACCGCTCACCGCTTTGCGGATGGCGTCCAGATCGCTCACATCCACGGTCGCGGCCAACTGTTCGCGTATGCGCTGCTCCAGACCCTGAATGAGTCCGTCGAGTTTTTTGATCTGTTTGTGGACCCGCGCCTGCATCAGGGCGGTCACGGTGGAGGTAAACAGATGCAGCACGGTTTTTTCGCCGCAGCCGGTGCAGGCGCCATCGCCGCAGACCATGGACTGATACACGCTCTTGTCCATGAGCATGGTTTCCAGGGCGCCGATCTTTTCGTCGAGATCATCCACCCGCAAAAATTCCTTGGGCGTATTGGGCAGATCGGTCCAGAAATCCCAGTCCTTGCGCAGACGGTCCACGCTTTCGGGGGTCTGGGTGGCGATGTGGAGGGCATCATCGTCGCACACGTCCACGCAAAGCATGCACCCTTTGCAGGTGTAGGGATTGATGGTGATGGCGAACAGTCCGCCGGAGCCGGGCTGTTTGCTTTCCTTTTGATTGTAATAGGGCTTGGTGAGCGAGAATTTGAAGCCGCCCAGGCTTTCGCGGAAGCCATTGAACTGTTCCCGCAGGGGCTCGCGCTCGCCGGCGGGGGTGTCGGCCAACAGGCCGTCAATGGCATCGTGCAACAACGCGGTGGCGTCCACGGAGGAGCCGTTCGCCCCCTGCGTGGCGTTGCGCATGCGTTTTTCCACCTGGCGCACGGCCTTGGGCAAGAGGGAAACTTCCTTGCCCTGTTTTTCCATGCGTTTGAGGGTGGTTTCAAAGGCACTGGAAATGGTGCAGGCGATGCCGGGGATGGCGGCGTCGGGACAAACCGTGAAGCAGTCGCTGCAGGCGGTGCATTTTTCCGCATCCCACACCGGGTGTTCGAAGCGAATGCTGGTCATGTCGCGGAACACCCCGGAGGCGGCCGGAATCAGGCTCATGGCGTTGAAGGGATCGGCGAGGTTGTCGTTGGGTTTCCCGCCGGCATAGAAACTGCCGGTTTGCTCCCAGAAACGATGCACGTCCGTTTTGGCATCGGTGGAGGCGTTCAAGCGCTTCAGGGTCACGGGCATGTTCACCGCCTTGCGGAGTTCCACCGGAGCGCCCACGCGAATTTCTTTTTCGGTGATCTCGTGGATTTCGTCGAAACCGCGGCGCACCACCCGCAGGTTGTCCTCCACCACCCGGGCGCCTTTGCCCCCGAATTTTTTGGTGAGCTGATCGCGAATGGCGCCGAAAAGCGTGGTCTCGTCGAGGCCCGCCGCTTCCATGACCGGCGAGGCGGCGAAAAACGCGCCCTGGAACGCATTGCCCTGCATGCGCAATTCGAGTTCGGCATCGCTGGCTTCTTCGCGGGCGATTTTGAAGGCGTCCAGGAAATACACCCGGATGTTTCGCTCGACGATAAAGCGGCGGTACTGCACCGGGATCCCCTCCCAAACCGCGTTCGCATCCGACAGTTCGCTTTGAATGATGAACACGCCGTTTTCCTTCAGCCCGAACAGCGGATTGGAGTGCCCGAACACGTTGGGGTCGGGCGACAGCACCGCGTCCACGAAGTTGTATTCGCAGTTGATTTTGATGGGTTCCGGCGCCGCGCACAAATAGTAGGTGGTGGGCTGGCCTTTTTTCTCGGAGCCGTATTTGGGATTGGCCTTGATGTCGTATCCCAGCAAATCGTAGAGGGTGATGGCGAGGTTCTTGCCGGTGGTGATCGCCCCCCAGCCGCCCACGGAATGCATCCGCACCGTGATCGCCCCTTTGGGCAGCAGATTGGGGTTTTCACTGCCTTTGACCGCCAATTTCTGCACCTCCGGATATCCTTCGCGGATCTGCTGCATGTGGATCTCCTGCTTGGGCGTGGCCGCCTGATCGCGCAGAAAATCGATGGACAAATAATAAAATTTCCGATGGGCACCTTCGGCCAGCATGTTCTCCACCGCCCCCACGATGCCTTCGGGCTGCAGGTCGCGGCTTCCCATCCCGTAGCAGCCGGAATACAACACCGGCGCGTCGCTGAGTTTCGCGTAGGTTTCCAATTCGGGATAGGGCTTCTCCCCCTTGCCGCCGGCCATGCCGTTTTCCAGACACTTGCTGATCGTGGCCCGCACTTCCCGGATCAGGGGCAGATCCACCGCCAAGGGCTGATCCGTCCGCTCCAATACGGTCACGCCCTTGCGTCCCTTGATCAATTTGCCGAGCAGGTCCGCCGGGAACGGGCGGTACATGGTCATGTTCACCACCCCCACCTTGAGGCCCCGGGTTTCGCGCAAATAATCGGTCACCGCCTCGGCCGTGCCCACCATGGAGCCCATGCCGAGAATCAGGTACTCGGCGTCCTCCAGCCGATATCCGCCCACACGATTGTACGCGCGTCCGGTGAGGGCGGCGAATTCGGCCATGCACTGATCCGTCAAGGCGCGAATGTGATCGAAAAAATAGGGACGCTGCGCGGCCACGGACTGCATGTAGGCGTCCTGATTCTGCACGCAACCGGCCACCACCGGATTGTCCACGTCCCACAAAATCGGCACCCGCCGGCGTTGCGGGCCGTACATCATGCGCTGCGCGGGCGTGGGACAATCGATCATGTCCTCCGGTTTGCCCAAAAACTCCAGGATCAAATCCCGTTCCGGCACCTTCAGGGTCTCGATCAAATGCGTGGTCAAAAAGCCGTCCTGCCCCACCGCGCCGGGCGTGAGCGACAACTCGGCCACCTTGCGGGCGATCAGGTTCAGGTCCGCCGCCTCCTGGGCGCTCTTGCCCATCACCTGGAAAAACCCCGTGTCATCCATCAAATGATAATCATCGTGCCCCGCGTGTACGTTTAGGGTCGATTTGGTAATCGCCCGGCAGCCGACGTTCAAAATGTACGGCAGACGTTTGCCCACCGCCGCGTACAAGGATTCGTGCATGTAGGCAATCCCCTGCCCCGAGGAAAAATTCGAGGCCCGCAGCCCCGTCATCGACATCCCCGCCGTCACCCCCGCCGCCGCGTGCTCGCCTTCCGGTTCGACGAAAATCAGTGGACGTCCCGAGACGTTGATATGTCCGGCGGCCGTCATTTCCGCCCAGTATTCCCCCATTTGCGTGGAGGGAGTGATGGGATACGCGCCCGCCGCGTCGCTCGACTCCCGTTCGCACATAATCACGGCCGTATTGCCGTCCATCGCTTCGGGAACACCGGGATATTTGAATTCAGGGGCTTTTTTACTCATCATCTTACCTTTGGATTGATTCCGGAACGCGAATTCCGGAGGATGCGTTGTCAAAAATCCGGCCATCCGTTCCCGAAATCCACCCCGACAGTCGGAGGCGGATGCGCACGGGTTCCCCGGATGGCAAAAAAAAACTTTTCATTGCGGATATCATTTATCCTATATGAATCTTGTAAGGCAAGCATTGAAATGAAATAAAGTGAGATTTTCTTTGCCGAGCTGCCGGAAAATCATGGCCCGCAACCTCGAAAGATCTTCGGTGCCCGCGCAAACCCGGGAAACAAACTCGCGAAAATAAAACAAAATTGAGTTTTCAGTAAAGTTTGTTTTGCTGACGGGGCTGAGCGTGGTTGCGGTGCCCACCGGATTGATTGCGTCGGCCCTTTCCCGCATTCGGGATGAAGAGTTCCGGGGGGAGGTGTTTGAAGAGGGGGAACCCTGAAAAATGGGTCCGGAAAGGAAATCCCGCCCGATTCCGCTTGCCCCGTCGGCTGGATTTCGTTTATACCGGATGCAACCCCAGTCCCGAGGTAATCAATGGATTCACGCATACGAAATTTGGCCCGCACCATGGCGGTGTATTGTTTGGACGCAAAACCCAAGGAGGTCTTCGCCCTCAATGGCTCTTCGGCGGCCGCGCCCCTGATGGAAGCGTTGAACGAGGAGTTGCTCAAGCGCGGCGCCTGGCCCTTGATCCGCATGACCCCGGACGGCGCTTCGGAAGCGGTGTTTTTCCATGGGCAGGATCATCATTTCGACGAGGTCAGCCCGGCGGAAAAAGCGATTTTGAAGACATTGGCGGGCACGGCCGTGATTTACAGCAGCCGAAACACCCGGGCGTTGAGCAATGTGGACCCGGCCCTGCAGGGACGCATCGCCAAGGCCACCCGTCCTTTGAAGGACCAATTGCTGAAAAAGAAATGGACCCTGACGCTTTTTCCGACCGAGGCCTATGCGCAGGACGCGGAAATGTCGTTGCGGGATTTCGAGGACTTCGTGTATGGCGCCACTTTTTCGGATGAAGACGATCCGGTGAAGTCCTGGGGCGAATTGAGCAAAAAACAAGCCAAGCTGATTTCCAAACTGGAGGGGGCCAAGGAGGTTCGGATCGTGGGGCCGGACACGGATTTGACCCTGAGCGTGGCGGGGCGGACCTTCATCAATTCCGCCGGCACCCACAATATGCCCAGCGGCGAGGTATTTACGGGGCCGGTGGAACATTCGGCGGAAGGGGAAATCCGCTACGACTTTCCGGTCGTGAACCAGGGCCGGGAAATTGACGGCATTCGCCTGGTGTTCCGGAAGGGCAAGGTGGTGGAGGCCACGGCCACGAAAAACGAGGACTTCCTCCTGAAAATGCTGGACATGGACCCGGGGGCGAGGCGCTTGGGCGAACTCGGCATCGGCACCAACTTCCGCATTCAGCGCTTTATCAAAAACATTCTTTTCGATGAAAAAATCGGCGGCACCATTCATTTGGCGCTTGGGGCGTCCTACGAGGAAACCGGCGGCAAAAACAAATCGGGCCTGCATTGGGACATGATCAAGGATCTGCGCAAGGGCGGGGAATTGATTGTGGACGGGAAGTGCATTCAGAAAAATGGCAAATTCTTGAAAAGTTGGTTTGCCTGATGTCCGGTCAACGCACCCATATTGCCTTCGATTTGGCGCATCATCCCCGGACGCGGGATTTGATCCGCATGGCGCTGGAAGAGGACTTGGGGGACGCGGGGGACGTGACCAGCGCGGCCCTGTTGCCGGGCGCCAACACCACGGTACATATGGTGACCCGCGAAAGCTGCGTGCCTGCGGGGATCGGACTTGCGGCCATGGTTTTCCGGGCCGTGGACCCCTCGCTGGAGGTGGAACGGCTGGCCGAGGACGGCCGGCCGGTGGAAGCGGGGGCGGACCTGTTGCGCATCAGCGGCTCCGCGCTCGGGGTCTTGAGCGCCGAGCGGACCGCACTCAATTTCGTGCAACGGCTGAGCGGCATCGCCACCCTCACCCGGCAGTATGTGGATGTGGTGGAGGATCTGGGCACGCAAATTTTGGACACCCGCAAAACCACCCCCGGATGGCGGCTCTTGGAAAAATACGCGGTACACTGCGGCGGCGGCGTGAACCATCGCTGCGGCCTGTATGATCAGGTTCTCATCAAAGACAACCATTTGGCCCATTGGCGCCGTCACGAGGGGAATACCCTTGCCGGGGCGGTGGAGGCCGCGCGCGCGTTCGCTCCCGGCCTGCTGGTGGAGGTGGAGGCCGACACCCTCCCCCAGGTCAAACGTTTGCTGGAGGCCCGTCCGGATTGGATTTTGTTGGACAACATGACGTTTTTCGAGCTGGAAGCGGCCGTGGAACTGTGTCGCGGCCTTTGCCGCACCGAAGCTTCCGGCGGCATTACCCTGGAGACGTTGCGGGGGGTGGCCGAAACCGGCGTGGACGCGATCTCGGTGGGGGCGCTGACCCATTCCGTGCCCGCGGTGGACATCGCACTGGATACCCCGGCATGAGTGCGCCCGTTTTGGTCATCGACATCGGCAACACCAGCACCACCACCGCATTGGTGGATGCGGACGGGGTGCGGGAGCAGCGGCGTTTCTTGCGCAAAGACGGGGTGGCGGCCAATGTGCCCAAGGCCTACGAGGCGTATCGGGGACGGACCCTTCGCGGCATCGCCCTCGGTTCGGTGGTGCCGGAGATCACCCCGCCCTGGCGGGACGACTTGTCGGGCCGGTTGGGGGTGGACGCCTGGGAACTGGTGCCCGGAGCGCCATTGGAGATTGCCGTGAGTTACCCCGAACCCCGCAGCATTGGCGCCGACCGCCTCGCCAATGCCGTGGCCGCCGTTCACGCCGTGGGCGCGCCCGTGGTGGTGGCCGATTTCGGGACCGCGCTCACCTTTGACATTGTATTGGAAGGCGAGGGATATGTGGGCGGGGTGATCGCGCCCGGCATTGAGATGATGTACAGTTATTTTGGCGAGAAAACCGCGCTCCTGCCCAAACTCACCCCCGCGCCCGCGGACCAAATCATCGGCAAATCCACCGCCGGAGCCATGCATGCGGGCGCCCACTTCGGCTATCGCGGCATGGTGCGGGAAATTTTCCATGAAATCCGGAATTCCACCGGTTTGCGCGCGATCAAATTGCTGGCCACCGGAGGTTTTGCAAAGCAAGTCTTGCACGACTTCGATGAATCCGTCATCATTCTCCCCGATCTTACCCTAGAAGGACTCGCCCGCGCCCGGGCGTTTGCCCTTCACGAACCCTTTTGACCTCTGAAAACCCTTCCATGAATCCTACCCGCATTGAAAAACGTTTTGCCGAACTCCGCGCCCGCGGGGAAAAAGGTTTTGTCGCCTACATTACCGCCGGAGACCCCGACCTGGACGCCACCGTGGAACGGGTGCGCGCGCTGGAGGAACTGGGGGCGGACGTCATTGAACTCGGAATCCCCTTTTCCGACCCTTTGGCGGACGGCATTGCCAACCAGCGCGCCGCGGAGCGGGCCTTGTCGGGCGGAACCACCTTGGACGGCATCTTGCGGGCGGTGGAACGCATCCGCGCTTTCAGCGAAATTCCCCTGGTGTTTTTCAGTTACCTCAATCCCCTTTTCGCCCGGGGCTTTGACAAAGCCGCCGACCTGGCCGCCGCCGCCGGCGTGGACGGCATGTTGCTGGTGGACATGTGCCTGGAGGAGTCGGAACCGTTTCAAAACATCCTCAAGTCCCGGGGCCTGGACCATGTGGTGCTGGTTACGCCCACCACCCCCGAGGCGCGGGTGGCGGGGTTGGTCGCCGGGGGTTCCGGCTTTGTCTATTGCGTGAGTCGGGCCGGAGTGACCGGGGAGCAGAGCGAATTGCAACGCGACGCCCGGGAGGTGCTGGAGCGAACCGGACGGAACACGGATTTGCCCCGCGCCCTGGGCTTCGGCGTTTCCACCCCCGAACAGGCCGCCACCTACGCCTCCATGTGCGAGGCGGTCGTGGTGGGCAGTTTTTTGGTCAATACCTTTCATGAAGCCGGGAATTCTCCCGCGGGCCTCAAGGCCGCCTCCTCGAAAATCAAACCCTTGATCCAAGCCGTCAAAGGAATCTAATCCCATGCCTACTCCCAAACCCTATTATGCCGTCATCATGGCCGGTGGCAAAGGCGAACGTTTCTGGCCCCTCAGCACCTCCCGCCGTCCCAAACAATTGCTCGACCTCGTGGGCGACAAAGCCCTCATCGCCCAGGCCGTGGACCGCATCGCCGATTTGATCCCGCCCGCGAATGTGTTCGTGGTCACCAACGCCGATCTCGTGAACGCCACTCGCGAGGCCTTGCCCGAACTGCCGCCGGACAACATTGTCGGCGAACCCATGGGACGCGACACCGCCGCCGCCGTGGCGCTTGGATGCGCCCTGGTGGAGGCCAAGGATCCGAACGCGGCGTTTTGCATTCTCACCGCCGATCAGGTCATGGGGGATTTGCCCGTGTTCCGCGAAACCCTCGCCGACGCCCTGGCCCTGGCGCTGGAGGAAGAGGTGCTCATCACCATGGGCATTCGTCCCGCGCACCCGGACACCGGCTTTGGCTACATCAATGCCGGGAAGCCCCATCCCGCCGATGGCAACAGCCGCTTTTTCCAGGTCAACAAATTCGAGGAAAAACCCAACCTCGAAAGGGCCAAACGATTCGTGGAGGACGGGAATTACTTCTGGAATTCCGGCATGTTCATCTGGTCGGTTTCGACCTTGCGGGACGCGCTGGAAAACCATTGCGCCCCCTTGGTGTGCATGATGGACGCCGTGAAACCCCACATCGGCACCGAGGCATTCGTGGAGGAACTCCGCAAACGCTACGAAAATCTCTCCAAAATCAGCATCGACTATGCGTTGATGGAAAAAGCGAAAAACATCCTCATGGCCGAGGGCCGTTTCGAGTGGGACGACGTGGGTTCCTGGCCCGCGCTCGAAAACCACTTCCCCGCCGATGACGACGGCAATACCCGCATCGGCTTCACCGAAGTCCTGGACGGCTCCGGCAACATCATTTACTCCCGGGACCGACTGACCGCCTGCGTGGGGGTGGAGGATCTTATCGTCGTACAGGCCGAAGGCGTCACCTTGGTCTGCCCGAAAGGACGGGCCCAGGACATCAAACGACTGGTGAAAATCCTGCACGAACGCGGAGACTGCGAGGCGCTTCTTTGAGCGGGACGGGACGGGTGATGGGGGTGGACTACGGGGAACGCCGTATCGGCCTGGCCCTTTCCGACGGCCTGCGCACCGTGGCCACCCCGCTGGAAACCCTCACCATCGATAATCCCAAACAAGCCATGCGGCGCCTGCGGGAGTTGATCGCCGAACACCAAGTGCAAGCCTTGGTGGTGGGCCATCCCCTGCACATGGACGGGGGACGCGGGGACTTGGCCCTGGCCGCGGAAGCCTTTGTCGAAAAAGTCAAACGACAACTCCCCCAACTCGAAACCCATCTGTGGGACGAGCGACTCAGCAGCGTGGAAGCCGAGCGGACCTTGCGGCACGGGGCCGCCAAGGCGGATCGACGCAAAGCCATGCGGGACCAACTCGCGGCCCAGTTGATCTTGCAATCCTGGCTGGATGCCCGCAACATGGACTCCACGGCGCCGGAGGAGTGGATGAATTTTTAAGTTTTCGAGGATTCACCGGTTTTCAAGGGACGCAAGGACAAAAATCACCTGCGGATGCTTCGCTACGGCTGATTTTTTGAAGACAAATGGTGGGGAATCGACGGGAGCGCCGATCGCCGCATCGGCTGGGGGCGAAGGGGGACGGGAGCGCCGATCGCCGCATCGGCTGGGGGCGAAGGGGGGCGAAAATCTGGTCACGAGAACGGGCGACGAGAACGGGCCACGAGTTGAATACACCTATCGTCAACCAATCTCGTCGTGCGCTATCGTCCACCGATCCCCGGGTAGAGTGGGGACCTGAGTAGTTACAAAATTTCAAAAAAAAATTCAAAAGACCCTTTCGGGGGTCTTTTTTTGTGTCCCGATCTTCATGAAAACAGGCGTGTTTTACAATATTTCATAATTTTGGTCACGAGCGTAACGCAAGAAGGGTAAGAAAGCGGAAGCAAAAAGTTAAATGAGAAATAACGGTGTGATATATAACATAGATTACATTTTATCATTGATTTAACTGCATATGTGTGCTAGAGGAATTGGGCATGAAAGCTTCAACCCTGATTGCCAAAACGTTCTCTCTCCCCCCCCTGAACACATCCGCTTCCGGCGCGGCGACCCAAGCGCCTGCATGGATGGTCCTGACCGGAATCATGCTCTTGTCCCTCCTCGGCATGCCCGCGCAATCGGAGACGACCCCCATCGCATTGCTGCCGGTGGACTCCATCTCTCAGGTGACAACCGGGAGCAGTGGACAAACCTTTGATGTAAACGCGCTCCTGGGCGCGACCCGCTATTACGAACACAGCACGCCCATCACGGGCCAAAACGCCGTGACCACCAACTTGGAGGCGGGACATGTTTGGAACGGCCACGAAACGCTCCGACACGTCAATACCTTTTATCATCACGAGCAGACGTTCGGGTCCCAAACCAGCGATTTGTTTGACCGGCACGCCACCTGGGCGGGAATGTTGATCGGGGGACGCGCCACGGACAGTGGAAACAATGTGCGCCAACAGGGGATCGCCCCCGGCACGGACCTGCGCAGCGCCGCCATTGCCACGCATTGGGCCGGGGGCGCCTATGCGTTGGGTTTCGGATTGAATGTCAATACCGTTCGGGAGGCCTATCACCAGGCCTTCACGAATTCCGACGTGGTCAATTCCAGTTACGGGTTCACGGATCCGGCGGGAGCACATGGGTATACCCTGCGTTCCGACGGCATGGCCTTCCGGCATTCCACGACCCTGCATGTGGTGAGCGCCGGGAACAGTGGCTCCGGAGCCAACACCGTGGGGTCGCCGGGTTCGGGCTACAACAGTCTGGCGGTGGGGGCGCTGGGAGGTGGGCATGATTTCGACACCGTGGCCTTGTTCAGCAGTCGGTCTCCACAGGATTTCTCTTATTACGACATCACGGATGGCGTGGCCACATTGGTGACGGTGCCCGGGGTAAGGGCGGCCGTGGATTTGGTCGCCCCCGGCTCCGGCCTCACCTCCGCGTTTTACGGAGGCCAGACCGGCGGCAACCATCCCGGATTGAACAATTCCCGGGATCGCGGGAGCGACGAGGACGCCTACACCAGCAGCATCAGCGGCACCAGCTTTTCCGCGCCATTGGTCGCGGGCGGCGCGTCCCTGATGGCTTCGGCCGCGAAAACCCTGCCGGAATTGTCGGACAACCCCGACGCCACCCAAAGCGTGGTGCTCAAATCCCTGCTCATGTCCGGAGCCGCGAAAACCGAAGGATGGGACAACGGGATGACGCTCGTCACCCATGGGGATCAATCCCATTATTCCACCACCCAGTCGCTGGATTGGGCCGCCGGCGCCGGCCGCATGGACCTGGATCGCACTTTCGACCTTCAAGTGACCGGGCAAACCGGTGTGGGCGCCCTGCCCGGCTCTGAAAACCACGTGTTCAAATATGGCTGGGATTACGGGTTTGCCGGTCTGGGCATGCACAATGATTATATTCTCGACAAGTACGTGGAACCCAACACGCCGTTAAGCGTGACCCTTGCCTGGATGAGAGCCCGGGACTGGCAGGTCGAAACCGATACCCTCCATGAAATTGCACAGGCCAATTTGGACCTGTCGGTTTGGTTGCTGGACGAACAGGGACAATTCGACATGCTCATCGCCGAATCCGTGAGTGTGTACAACAACGTCGAGCATCTGCACCTGCTGCTTCCGCAAAGCGGTCAATATGGCCTGCGGGTCTCTTATACGGACAACGTATTCGACAACAGCGGATGGTGGGGATCCACCGGCTTTGAACAGGATTACGGCTTGTCCTGGAATTTGGTTTCCGCGCCCGAACCCGGGGTATGGTTTATGTTTGCGGGCGTGGCCTTTGCCTTGTTCGTCTTTGGGCGCAGGCCCACCCGCCGTTTGGGCCGTAAAAAAGAAGTGGACCGATAATCAGTCCTCCCCCGCAGGGTCCTCTTTTTTGGGAGCGCGGGTGACGGGCTTGGACAAAATTTCGATGTAGAACGCGCTTTGCCCGGAGCGGGCGGCGGCATCGACCCGTTTGATGATTTCCGCGGGGCGGATTTCTTCGGCGGTTTCGGGACTTTCGCCCATTCGGCAATCGAAGTCCCAGTAATCCACCCCTTCAGGCAATTCCCGGCGGTTCTCGCGACGCAGATACCTCCGAAGTTCGTGCTTGATGGCCTCGAGGGGGCGTTCGGGATGTTTTCCGGGTGGATTGAAGACAAAAGTTTTTTTCATAAGCAGGAAATGTGGGAGGAGTGTGGGGTCTTGGATACGGGTGATTCAGGAACGTTCGCACGTTCGGTCTCGGGGTTTCGGGCGGAAAATGTCGTGCAATCGCTTGCAAACAAAGAGGTTGAAGCCATGGACTTCACGCCTGTTGATAACTTGGGTTGTTTTGTGTGCAAAAGAATCGCATGATGTTCTCTTTCAAAGATTTAAAGTATTAACAGGTGCCTGTGGACAGCTTGCGTTTTATGCACAATCTTTTACCGGGATGGTTTTTGTGACCCTTGAAGGGGAAGGCTTTAGAAAAACGGATGGAGGGAAATCGCGTCATATACCTGAATCCGTGAGATCTTTGCAAAGAAGGCGTGCAAGATCATGGAGCGAAAGGGAATGTCGGGAACCAAGGCATACCCTTGCGGTCTGTCGAGCGTTCCCGACAATTCCTTGCAGCCCATGAGGTTGTGCGGATTCACAGCAAAGATCTCACGGTTTCAGGTTATACCCTGGGGAGCGTGACTTCCTGCTTTTGGTGTTGGTATTTTCCCTTGCGGGTCGCGTAACTGGTCTCGCAGGGTTCGCCTTCGAAAAAGATCAGTTGGACGATGCCTTCGTTGGCGTAAATCCGGCAGTCGGCGTGGGAGGCGTTGCTGATTTCCAGGGTGAGGTGTCCTTCCCAGCCGGCTTCGGCCGGGGTGAGGTTGGCGATGCAGCCGATGCGGGCGTAGGTGCTTTTTCCGATGCAAAGCACGCTGATGTTGTCGGGTAGTTTGAGAAATTCCAGGGCGACCCCGAGTCCATAGGAATGGGCGGGGAGGATGAAATAGTCTCCTTGGCTGTCGCGGTGCAGGTCCACGCGTTCCAGATTGGCGGGGTTGAAGTGTTTGGGATCAATGACGGTGCCGGGAATGTGGCGGAAAATGCGGAAATCCGCCGGGGAAAGGCGAATGTCGTAGCCGTAGCTGCTGAGGCCGTAGGAGAGGACCTTGCGGTCGTCCACCTTGGAGACGTGCCGGGGGCTGAAGGGGGAGATCATGCCTTTTTCGGCGGCGGCGGTAATCCAGTTGTCGTTTTTAATCATGCGGGTCCTTTTTGGGAGGCGCTTTGGGGGGCCGGAGGTGGCGTGGGAGCGGGTTGCGTGAGCATTTCGGCCATTTCCGGGGCAAAGTACGTGAGAATCATGTCGGCGCCGGCACGTTTGAAACAGGTGAGGCTTTCGAGCATGGCCGCCCGCAAATCCAGCAGCCCCTTTTCGGCGGCGGCGTGCATCATGGCGTATTCGCCGGAGACCTGATAGGCGGCCACGGGAACGCGCACGGCGTTTTTGGCCTCACGGACGAGGTCGAGATAAAACCCCCCGGGTTTGATCATGACCGCGTCGGCGCCCTCTTCGATGTCGAGGGCGATTTCCCGCAGGGCTTCGAGACGGTTGGCGGGATCCATCTGATAGCTGCGTTTGTCCGGGGGACCTTGCAAGGCGGCGGTTTCGAGCGCCCCGCGAAAGGGGCCGTAAAAGCAGGAGGCGTATTTGGCGGAATAGGCGAGAATGCAGGTTTGGGCAAAGCCGTGCGCATCGAGGGTATGCCGGATGACCCCCACGCGTCCGTCCATCATGTCGGATGGAGCCACCCAGTCGGCGCCCGCTTCGGCGTGCAGGAGCGCCATGCGGGCGAGCAGGTCGAGGCTGG
>PXAS01000069.1 GCA_003565815.1 PVC group bacterium | reverse complement strand
CCACTTTCAAGGTCGCGGTGTCTTCGTCCGCGGCCATGCGGGCATCTTCGATACGGTTGAGAACGCTTTGGTAGGCCATTTCCGCCGCGTTGCGTTCGCGGGTCATGGCATTGAGGCGGGATGTGCGTTCCACGATGACAAGTTCCTGACGGGATACGGTTTCTTGCAATTTTGCAATTTCGCCCATCACGGCACGGAGTTGCCCTTCGATGATTCGGATTTGTTGTTGGAAGGTGCGTTGGGCGGAACTGATCTCCATGCGAATATCTTCAGCCAGTTCATTGATCCTGAAATCCAGTTCCTGTACGGAGGGGTGTTGTTCGGTAAAACGTTCCAGCATGAGCAGTCTTTCCGCCTGTGCCCCGCGGTATTGCTGCAGACTGCGCGTGATCCGTTCCCGATTGGGCAGGGTGATGGGAATTTCGACGCCGGCATCAATATCGACGGTAATATCGGTGATGGTATCCAACAACTCCCGGGTGCGGAGCAATTCGCCTTCGGTTTGCACCTTGTTGGCATTCAAAGAATGGAGGGATTGACGGTCGGCTTCCTGTTGGGCCTGCAGGGCGTCCAACTGGTTTTCACGACGGAAGGCCAACAACGCGTCCTCGGTCCGGGTAAGCTGGTCTTTTTGAATGCTGGCCTGGCGGTTCAGGTACTCCACCGCCGCATCGGACATGGCCCGGTTTTCCTCCTGGAAGAAGGCTTCGGCGGCTTCGGCGGCGGCATTGGCGGAAATGGCGGCAACGGTTGGATCCGAGGCACGGGCCTGAAATTGCACCAATCGGGAAGATCTCATCATGTTGTAAGACAATTGGGCAAAGCGCGGGCGGTCGGCATGCGCGGTCGGGGTTCCCCGTGCATCCCAGAGCAAAGCGAACTGTTCCGCGGCAATCAGTCGGAATCGTTCCCCCCGCAACCGGCCAAGGCGGGTATTGAACACTTCCTCGCTGCGTCCCATTTCCTGGCGGACCACATCGCTGAGGACGCGGGGAGGGCGCACACTCATTTCAATCAGCGCCGTGGCCTGGTAAACCCGTTCGACCTTCCAAAAATACAAAAATGCGCCCGCCGCTCCGAAAAGGGTGAGAAGCAAGATCAAAAACCAGCGGCGACGGACGACTTTCAGCAGTCGGCGCGGCGAGAGGAATTCGCTGGCCTGATCCCCGTACCCGTATCCGCTGTAGCCATAATTGCTGTACGGCACGTAATTGTAGCCCGCGAGACCGGGGTAATACCCGGAAGAGCCCATGGGGGCGGCGACTGAGCCACTTCCTCCATAATATTGGGGGGCCAAGTGTTGTGCCGGGTAAGCGGGTTCGGGTTGCGGTTGATTCGGATTGGGCTTGGATGCGTCGTTGTCCATAATGAGTGCTTTTGTCGAAAGGGTTGGGTTCCACCTACATTGTCATACGAAATTTGAAAGGGAAAGCTGAAAAATGTTCATCTTTTTTTATTGGTGAACGCTTTTCGGGATGGGGTTTAGCCGGATGCCCGGCGTGAGATCCGACCAATTGATTTTAGGCGGCCATACCGATGTGACGGGCGGGGGCAGGCTGGCAATGGCCAGCATCATGGCGCCATGCATGAAAACCGCGGGACTTCGGAACGGCAAATCGATCATGCTGTGGGCGATCATGAGCAAGAGTCCGAATGCGGCGGAAAAGCGGAAGGGATCCCCCCACAGGCTTTCATCCCATTCCGGTGGGAGGAAGGCGCTTTTCAATAAGCGCACCGCCGCCGGAAGAAAAACGAACGCCAACAGGGTCATCCCCACGAGTCCGAATTCAGCGAGAAATTGGAAAAAATCGTTGTGAACATTGGCCTTGCCCGTTCCCAGAAATTTCCACTGGGATTCATCGAGATAAAATCCAACCAAATAGCGATACCCCCATCCGCCCACGCCATAGAAGGGGTGGTCTTTCCACATGTCCCATGCCGATTGCACTTGGAAAAACCGGGCCGTGACTTCTCGGTTGGCATCGACTTCCAGCGTGGCTTGGCGAAATTCGCGAAGATGCGTGGAGGTGGCAAAGGTTTGGAAACCCAGGACCAGAAAAAACACGAGTCCCACCACCGCGAACACCCCGTAAAGCCGGTGAACCGGATGCATGCGTGGCCAGCCGATCACGGCCAAGGTCAGGAGAATGAGAATCAGGACGATCCAAACCCCCAGCATGCCGGCCCGGCTGGCGCTATATTGCGCGGCAAAGAAAAACAATATCGCGCTGCCGCCATATACAAATTTGACCCAAAGCTTTCGTTCGCTGCGCTCCCGAAGGGTTTCCCGCAGGAAAAGGCCGGCGGCAAAGGCAAACATGAGAATAAAAAACGTGGCCGCATGGTTGGGGTATCCGAAACTCCCGTACGTGTCCCTGCCGGTGTTTCTGACATCATAAAACATCATTTCCCATCCGCGGAATTCATGCACCAGGGCGAGAATGGCATTGAGAAAGGCGCTCAGAGTGACCCACAGGGTCAATGAACCGTTGGCAAAGGTGGATCCGGCATGGCGGATAACGAGGAATACCGTGAAAACCGGACCAAACCAGCGCAACATTTCCGCGGCGTCCTCCTGGTTGATGGACCAGGGGAGCCGCGGGTATTTGGGGGTGGTATAGGTCCATCCCATGGTCTCAAAATCAGGAACGCGTATGAGATTGCTGTTCCAGTATTGCAGGAGCAGGAACCCCATGAAGCCCAAGGCGCCCCAACAACAAGGGTCTTTGAGCAGTTTCCGCAAGCGTTGTCGTCTTTTCGGAAAATTTTTGTCGGGGGTTGCCAGGAAAAAGCAAATCCAAGCCCAGCCGGACAGGGGGAGGAAGGCGTATTGCCAATCCTTGAACGTGCCCGCCGCCATCCACAGGGGGATGACAAGCAAGGGGATCAGGCCAAAAAGGAGAATGGGGTGAGTGGGCAGATATTTGCGCATGTGAAGAAAAAAAGCCCGAAAACCTCAACCGTTTCGGGGGTTTTCGGGCTTCTTGGGGCGAGGGGAATCAACCTTGGCCGGCATACGGCTCTGGGATCGGGGGCTGACTAAGGGGAGTTGGCGTGGGGGAAGGGGCGTCCTGCGTCACACCAACGGGGATGGGAGGGGGCAGAGAGTCCGTGACCACCGGCGGCAGGCTTTGGGACTGGCCCAGGGATTCCAGCAAAAGATGGTGAACGGGTTCGGACAAGGCAATGTGAGGGGCATTGATGGCTTGCAGGGCGGCGTCTCCTTCCACCAATTCCCGCAAATTGGCCATGAAGACGGCGGAACCGCGTCCACCGACGGACAGGCCCGCGAGCACGGCGTTCAAGAGGCTTTCAGGCACCCTGGGGATCAGGCTTTCCGCAAACGCGGTGGCTTGGTTGCCGAGCAAAAAGGTCACCCGGGCACTGTAAAAAGAGGCCAGGTAGTTTTTTTGTGCCTGGGTCATGTCATTTGCGGCGATCTTTTGCAGGACCCTGACCATGAGATCGGCGGCCTGTTCGCCATTGGCATCGCCGAGGACGGCGCGAATCATGCCGGGGTTGGCGAGCATTTGGCTGATCTGGCGGTCGGATGGCGGTGTGTATGCGCGGGCCATGGGCGCGGCCAAAGTGACTGAGAGGACGAACACTTGAAGGAAGGTGCGGATTTTCATGTGGGTACCTGAGGGGTGTGGATTAATAGCGTGCGGTCAGACCCAAGGTGATTTGCGTTTCGGTATAACTGTCGCCTGGAATTTGGCTGGAGCCGTCTTCGTAGCTGAGATTGCCGAAAAGACTGAGCCAGGGGCGAACGGTTTGGTAATCAATTCGGTATTGGTACCAAATGGTTTCTTTGAGTTCATCGAATTCCTCGCCGCGGGCGGGAAGGGGGGTCAAATAGTCATCTTCCCGCCAGGCCACGGAAAGTCTTTGGTTGATTTGCCGGGTGGTTTGATGGTTCAAGGCGGCGGAAAAGGAAATTTCTTCACGGGAACTGCTGCCGGGACTGGCCACGGAATTGTATCCCGAACGTCCGTTGAGTGAAACCCGGGTTTTGGGGGTGGCGGCATATTGGATGCTGGCGAGAAACTTCAGGCCGCTGTTTTTTAATTCATCCCCGGGGAGTCGCTCAACCTTTTGTTCATCAATATTGGGGCTGAGCACCAAGGGGGTACGGGTGTAGGATTCGTACCCCACGGATGCACTGAGATTGAGTTTGTCGGTGGGGCGGTAGCGCACGCCGATCAAATACGAGGGTTTGCGGGCATAGCCGTCAAGCCCTTCATCGTCGTCCAGCCCCAATTGCACGCGCACGAATGGGGAGGTTTTTTCGGAAAGCCTGTAGGACAATTCGCCGGAAAACAAATGGCTGGTTCGATCGTTGAAACGGTCTTCGTTATAGCTGATGTCCGCGATATTGTATCCGGCATTCCCGCGAATCCGGGGGGTCAGTGCCTGGGTTAAAACCAAATTTGCCCGCAACTCATCCCGTTCCACGCGCTCGGATACGTTTTCCAATTCTTCAATCTCCACGGGATCCCCGACAATATTTTGCTCGTTTTCCGTGCGGTCCACGGCCCGTTGGAGGGATAAGTCGATGCGCGCGGTGGTGTCGGCGTTCGAGGAGGTCCAGAAGATGCCGGAACTCACTCCATAGGTATCTCGGTCCAGCCGGGTGTTTTCATCATACCTTCTTTGGCCGAACCAGGCCCGGGCATTGTATTGGGCGAAATCGCCCCAGTGGGTCATGGCCAAAGCAAACTGGGTATTCAGGAAACTGTCGGAATCGTTCCGTCCCAAATCCTCCCCGCCTTCCGAGATCGCCCGACGCCGCAAGTTGACGTTGTCATTATGGTTGAAAGACAGGTTGAAAGACGGAATCAACACGGTTTGGTCCCCGGCCCGAATCCCGGAGCCGGGTTGCGCCCAAACAGTTCCTCCGACAAACAGGCCGACGGCGAGCGGGATGAGTTTTTGTATTTTCAAAGTGTTGTTTGTCATTTTGGTTCCTGCGAAAAGTCCATAAGAAGCCTTATTTAACTCGATTTTTCAGTCGGATACAAGTTTAATTCGACAATATCCCATTTTTTTTTTTGGTAAACCTTATCTATTAGTGAAAGGTGTGAAAACCGTCAGTTTCTCCGGGAATGAACCCCAAATAGCGAATTTCGCGTATCAAATTGTATCCATGGACGATTTTGACGCGTG